>NZ_PSUG01000037.1:0-39450 GCF_002931755.1 Rathayibacter sp. AY2B3
GGCAAGAAGGACCTGACCTTCTCGACCTGGCTCGCCCACAAGGGCGGCACCGGCAACGTCGCCGCCGCGTTCGTCGGAGCGCCCGTCGCCTCCGGCGCCTCGTTCTCCTCCGGCTACTGGCTGCTCAACCCGAGCAACCTCTCCGGCTACACCAAGTCGGTCGTCACCAACTCGGTCAACGCCGGCGCTCCCTACAACACCGAGATCGGCGCCGGAGCGACGGGCGCCCCGACCGTCGGCGCGCGCACCCCCGCGGGCCTCTCGCTCTACACGACCGTCATCGACGGCTCGACCGGCAAGCTCACCGTGTACGTCAACGGTGCGCAGATCTCGCAGAGCACGATCGCCCGCGACGTCTCCTCGTTCGGCCCGTCGCTCGTCGCGTACATCGCGCGCTCGACCTACAACGACCCGGGCTGGAACGGCGAGATGGACGACTTCGCCGTCTACGACAGCGCCCTCAGCAGCAGCTCCGTGCAGGCGCTCTACTCCTCGCAGGCCCTCGACCGCGCCGTCGCGTCGGTCACGGTGCCCACGGAGGCGACCGCCGGCTTCACGGTGCCCACCACCGCCAGCGGTGTCGGCATCACCTGGACGTCGAACAGCGCGGCCGTCGCGATCACCGGCGGCACCGCGACCGTCACGCGCCCCGCCGCGGGACAGCCGGACGCCACCGCCACCCTCACCGCCACCTTCACGGTCGGCACCGAGACCCGCTCGGTCGACTACCCGGTGCGCGTCGCCGCGCAGCTGGACGACGCGACGAAGGTCCAGCGCGACCTCGCCGCGATCGCGATCCCGAACGTCGGCGACATCCGCACGAACGTCTCGGTGCCCTCCACCGGCACGCTCGGCTCGAGCATCGCCTGGAGCGTCGTCAGCCCGAGCGGAGCGACCGTCCGCGACGGCAGCGCCGCCGGCACCCGCACCATCGACGTCGACCGCCCCGCCACCGGGAGCCTCGCGATCGACGTGGTCGTCCGCGCGACCGCGACCAGCGGATCCACCACCCGGACGCGCGACTTCACCCTCCGGGTGCAGCCGCTCCCCGCCGGCACCGACGACACCGAGGCGTACGTCTGGGCGTTCTTCACCGGAGAGGGCGACGGCGCCGAGCGCATCAGCCTCGCCGCCTCGAAGGGCGACGACGCGCTGAGCTGGAACACGCTCAACGGCGGCAAGCCCGTCTTCACCTCGAATCTGGGGACGATGGGCCTGCGCGACCCGTTCATCATCCGCTCGCACGAGGGCGACAAGTTCTTCATGCTCGCGACCGACCTGAAGATCGACGGGCTCCCCGGCGGCTTCGACACCGCGCAGAAGTCGGGCTCGACCCACATCGAGGTCTGGGAGTCGACCGACCTGGTGAACTGGTCCGCCCAGCGCCACGTCAAGGTCTCCACCGACTTCGCCGGCAACACCTGGGCGCCCGAGGCGTACTGGGACGACGAGCTCCAGACGTATGTCGTGTTCTGGGCCTCGAACATGTACCCGACCACGAACACGGCCGACCGCACCTCCGTCACCTACAACCAGATGATGTACGCGACGACCGAGGACTTCACCTCCTTCTCGGAGGCGAAGCCGTGGATCGACGTCAAGCGCGGCGCCGGCAAGGGCACCATCGACTCGACGGTCGCGAAGGACGGCGACACCTACTACCGCTTCACCAAGGACGAGGCGTCGATGACCCTCCGCGAGGAGAAGAGCACCGACCTGCTGGCCACCGTCTCGGGCTCGCTGCCCGGCACCGGCGGACCGGCGGACGAGTGGTCGCTGGTCAAGGAGAAGGTCGCCTCGGGCCTGCCCAACGGCGAGCCCGGCAAGACCTTCACCAGCGGTGAGGGCCCCAACGTCTTCCCCGCCAACGAGGGCGACGTGAACGGCCTCGACTGGTTCCTCTTCATCGACCAGCCGAACTACCACGACGGGCCGAACCACTACATCCCGTTCGGCACTGACGACCTGGCGAACGGCGACTCCTGGCAGCCGCTCGGAGCGAAGCTCCGCACGGGCCTGCCGCAGAACGCCGACGGCGGCAAGCCGCGCCACGGCACGGTCATCCCGGTGACGCGCTCCGAGTACCAGAAGGTGCTCGAGGGCTACGCCCCCGGCCTGGCCGTCGCCTCGGTCGCTCCGCTGACCGCGACGACCACGGTCGGCACCGCGCCGGTCCTGCCCCGCGCCACGATCACGACCGCCGCCGGCACCACCAGCACGGTCGACGTGGCCTGGGACGCCGTCGCTCCCGCCGCCTACGCCACGGCCGGGACCTTCACGGTCTCGGGCGTCGCGCAGGACGCGTCGCGCATGCCGGTGCAGGTCACGGTCACCGTGCAGTCCTCGCTGAAGGTGAGCGCGACCGCCGGGTCGCGCTGCGTCGCCGGCAAGGTCGTGCTGACGGTCGTCGGCAGGAACGGCGACACGGTGCCGATGGACGTCTCGATCAGCACCCCGGAGGGCGTGAAGACGATCGCCGGCGTGAAACCGGGCGCCTCCGGCTCCGCCGCGTTCACGGTGCGCTCGACGCAGCTCGCCGCGGGCGAGGCGACGGTCACCGGCACGGCCACGGTCGGCGGCACGACCGTCACGGCCACGGCCACCGCGCCGTACAGCGCGCGCAGCTGCGGCTGACGCACGGCACTCCCCGGGAGCCCGTCGCACCTCACCGGTGCGGCGGGCTCCCGTCGTTGCGGGGGGCGCGCCCGGCCGAGCCGCCGCGGTCCCGCCGAGACACCCCCCTCGGCACACGGAGTCGAGACACCGCCCTCCCACCGACACATCCCTCCCTCAGCGGCGTCTCGCCGCACAGCGCGGCAGCTCGGCGGCGGCGGGCGGGGCTCCGCGCGCCGCGTGCTTCACTGGAGGGATGACCACGCGTGACGACCACATCGCCGACTTCGCCGAGTTCCTGACCGCCTCCCCCTCCTCGTACCACGCGGCCGCCGAGGCGGCACGTCGCCTCGAGGGAGCCGGATTCACGGGGCTGGACGAGACGCAGGCGTGGCCCGCGGGGCCCGGCCGGTACTACGTCGTCCGCGACGGCGCGATCATCGCCTGGCACCTGCCCGAGGGCTCCGGGGCGACCACGCCCTTCCGCATCCTGGGCGCCCACACCGACTCCCCCGGCTTCATGCTCAAGCCCCGGCCGACGATCGGCTCGAAGGGCTGGCTGCAGGCCGGCGTCGAGATCTACGGCGGCCCGCTGCTCAACTCCTGGCTCGACCGCGAGCTCGAGCTGGCCGGGCGCGTGGTCACCCGCGACGGCTCGACGCGCCTGCTCCGGACCGGCCCGCTGCTGCGCATCCCGCAGCTCGCGATCCACCTCGACCGCACGGCGAACGAGGGACTCACCCTCGACCGCCAGAAGCACACCGTCCCCGTGTTCGGCATCGGCGACGCCTCCGAGGTCGACCTGCTCCAGCTGCTCGCCGCGCACGCCGGGCTCGACGACGCCTCCGACATCGCCGGCTACGACCTGCTCACCGCCGACACGCAGGCGCCGCGCCGCTTCGGCCTCGACGAGATGTTCCTCGCCGCCGGGCGGATGGACGACCTCAGCTCCGTGCACGCCGGCCTCGTCGCACTCCTCGCGGCGAGCGCCGATCCCGCGGCGCCGCCCGCCCACATCAGCGTGCTCGCCGCCTTCGACCACGAGGAGCTCGGCTCGGCGAGCCGGTCCGGAGCGAGCGGGCCGTTCCTCGAGGACGTCCTCTCGCGCATCGGCACGGCCCTCGGCGCCGGCGTCGACGAGCGCGCCCGGGCGATCGCCGCCTCCTGGTGCCTCTCGGCCGACGCGGGCCACTCCGTGCACCCCAACTACTCCGAGAAGCACGACCCCGCGAACCAGCCGGTCGCCGGGAAGGGGCCGCTGCTCAAGATCAACGCGACCCAGCGCTACGCGACGGATGCACGCGGCGCGGGGCTGTGGGCGGGCCTCTGCGAGCGCGCCGGCGTCGGGTACCAGGAGTTCGTCTCGAACAACTCGGTGCCGTGCGGATCCACGATCGGCCCGCTGACCGCGACCCGGCTCGGCATCTCCACGGTCGACGTGGGAGTCCCGCTGCTCTCGATGCACTCGGCGCGCGAGCTCGCCCACGTGGACGATCTGGTCGCCCTGACCGCGGCGATCGAGGCGTTCTTCACTTCCTAGGCCGGACCTGCGCACGGCGGACGGAGAGGCCGGACCTGCACCCGCGGGGCGGGGAGACCGGACGGGCGCAAGCGAGGCTGAGAGACCGGATCCTGCTCCAGGCGGACCGTCGGCCGCTCTCAGCCTCGATTCGTGCTCGTCTCAGTCGCCGGGCGGCCGCCGGCGCTGCTGCTTCGTCTCGGAGCGCTGCTGTTTCGCCGCGAGACGGCGGCGAGTGGAGCCGCGCGTGGGCCGGGTCGGCCGCCGCGGGGCGGAGGGGGGCGCGAGGGCCGCGGTGATGATCCCGCGGAGCAGCTCGAGGGCCGTCTCCCGGTTGCGCAGCTGCGAGCGCTCCTGCGCCACCGTGACGGTGACCGCTCCGGAGACGAGCCGCCGCCCGAGGCGCTCGAGCAGGCGGGAGCGCTGCTCGTCCGAGAGGGTCGTCGACTCCTCGACGTTCCAGGTGAGCTGCACGCGGCTGTCGGAGGTGTTCACGTGCTGCCCGCCGGGCCCGGAGGAGCGCGAGAACCGCCACTGCAGCTCCGATGCGGGGACGACGAGCCCCGGCCGCACCTCGAGATCCATGCGGCAAGCCTGGCACGCGCCCACCCGGGAGCGGGAGCGCCGGCGATCCGCTCCCGGGTGCGGTGTCCTCTTCCGGACGTGTCCGCTACAGGCTCTTGTCCCCGCCGTGGCCACGTCCGGACACTGGAGGGGTGCCCGGGCGGGCGCATCGGCCGACTCCTCAGGGCCACCCGAAGGCGTCGAGGGGTCGGCCGCACGGCTCGGTCCCGCGGGAGCTCAATCGCGCGGCACCGTCTCGGCGAGGTCGATCTCGCCGTCGTCCAGCGCTCCCGGTTCGAGCGCCTCCGGATCATCGAGCACCGGCTCTCCGGCACCGGCGTCGCCGTCGCGGGTGCGCGAGTCCGCCGCCCACGCCGTGCCGAGCGCGAAGAGCGTCGCCACTCCGTAGTGCTCCATCGCGGCGGCCACGCGGCGGCGGCCGGTCCGCGGATTCATGCCGAGCCGGTGCGAGGCGGTCTCGAGCGTGACGCCCTGGCGCATCAGCCGGAGCAGCGGCAGCCAGCTCTGGTCGACGGCTCCGATCGGCGCGGCTTGCCGCCACAGCACCTCGAAGTACGACTCGACCAGCCCCGCCAGCGCCGCGTGGCGCACGCCGAGCACGCTGGTCGGCTTCGTCTCGCCCCGCTCGAACGGGACGGCGAGGTGGTCGCCGTCGACCCAGAACCAGCTCGGCGGGCTCTCGAGGAGCCGGTACTCGACGCCCGCCGCCTGGTACGCCTCTACCCGGGCGAGCACCCGCGGGTCGCGCGCGCCGGCGGCCGGCATGATCACGCGCACCCGGTCCTTCGCCGCGAGCGCGTGCCCGAAGCGGATCGCCCGCTCCGTCGGCGGGTCGAGGAACCGCTCCACATTCGGGAGCACCGCCACGAGCGAGCCGGAGTCGCGCCGGACGAGGTCGAACCAGAGGTCCTCGGACGCGTGCGGACCGTGGCGGAGGAGGGTCGGCACGGGATCCGTCGTGTCCTCGCCGACCCGCCAGGCGCCGAGCAGCATCGGCAGGCCGGCGACGACGCGCTCGATCCCGTCCAGCGACTCCCTGCCCGCCCGCCGCGCCGACTCGGTGTGCCGAGCGATGGCGGCGGCCGCCCACTCCATCGGCGCCGGGAAGTCGAGCTGCTCACCCTCGCCGCCCATGAGCCCCCGGCCGCGGAGCCGCTCGATCGCCGCGGCGACCTCGGCCTCGTCGATGTGGGTCAGCTCCGCCGCGTCGGCCAGAGTCGCCGGCCGTCCCCGCAGCAGCGCAGCCAGGAGTCCGTCGTCGTCCATGCGTCTCCTTCGCCGTGGGCCGTCACCCGAGGGTGCCGTCTCCGGGGTCGAGGAGCAAGGGACGCGCGGCGGACGGCGGGGAGCGGCCAGGCGGGGGCGGGGCATGAACGCGTGCCGAGCACGGACCTCGGCTCACCTGAGGACTTCCAGCGGAGACATTCTTCTTCGCTGTCGATCGCGATCCTCCCCCGTGGCGCCTCGTCACCGGGAAGGCGGCGGTCACTGCGGACGTCCGGGTCCGGTCGGGAGCGCGGTGCTTCGGTCACTCGGACAGCAGCGGGATCGAGCGGCCCAGGCGCCTGCCGTACTCGGCGACGGCGCGGCCGACGGGCAGCCGCTCGGCCTCGTAGCGCTCGAGCGCCTCGTCGACCGGGTGCCGCGCGAGGGAGGCGGCGAGGGCCAGCGCGTCGCCCGCCGCTTTGGCCGCGCCCATGGCCGTGTGCGGCCGCACCGTCACGGCGGCGTCACCGAGGAGGGCGACCCGGCCGCGGACCGTCCGCGGCGGGACGTAGTCGACGATCGCCTGCAGGAAGGGCTGCGACTCGGCCAGGACGGCAGCCGCGAAGGGCGGCGGCAGGCGGTCGACCGCGTCCTCCTCGAGCCGGCGGCGGAGATCGGGAGCGAGGTCGCCGGGCGCGAGGGACACGCTCTCCGACGCACGGCCGGACGCCGTCATCACTCCGCGGAGGGCCTCCTCCGAGAGGGGCCGGTACCAGACCCAGTTGTAGCGCCGGCGGCCGGGCTCCACCTCGCCGGCGGGTCCGGGGACGAGGTATCCGAGCATGTACTCGCCGGGCGCGGTGTAGAAGGCGAAGCGTCCGAGCAGAGTCGCCGCGGCCCCGGCGGGGAGCGCCGACTCCGGGATCAGCCCGCGCCAGGTCGAGTAGCCGGCGGAGCGGTTCGCGGGCGCCTCGGGCGCGACCGCCGCGCGCACGACGGATCCGAGGCCGTCGGCTCCGATGACGACGTCGAACTCCAGGCCGCTCCCGTCGCGCAGCTCGACGACGACCGGGTCCGTCCCGACCGAGGGGCGCACCCCGGCGACGGCATGGCCGAGGAGGTAGCGGTCGGCGGGGATCCGCGAGCGGAGCGTGTCGTAGAGGTGGTCCCACGACACCTGCGCCTGCGGGGAGGGGTCGCGGCCGATCACGCGCCCGGAGCGGTCGAGGGTGATCCGCTCGTGCGCGACGACGCCGACCCGCGCCTCGCCGTCGCGGCCGATCGCGTGCAGGAGGTCGATCAGGTCCTGCTGGGCCACGAGCCCGGCTCCCCGCCGCGACAGCCCCGTCGCCGACCGCTCGAGCACCGTCACGCGGTGCCCGTCGCGGACGAGCAGGGCCGCGGCGAACAGTCCGCCGATCGAGCCGCCGACGATCCCGATGTCGAGCGGGCGCACCGGTCCTCCTGCTGTCATGTGCGCGACCGTACCGGCGAGTGGGCGGCGCTCGTTCCTACAGACGGGGGAACAGCCCCTCAGGCGCGGTCGTCCGCCCGCAGCGACCGGATCATCCCGCGGAGCAGGCGGGCCGCCACCTGCCGCTCCTCCTCCGCGAGCCCCTCCAGCATCCGCAGCTCCACCCTGCGGACGGCGGCGGAGGCCTCGGCGAGGCTGCGGCGCCCGCGCTCGGTGAGCCGGGCGGGGAGCGCCTTGCCGACCGGAGCCGCGTCGGGGCGGCTGACGACGCCGTCGCGCTCCAGGGTCTGCAGCAGGACGTTCATCGACTGCCGGGTGACGAAGGCGCCCCGCGCGAGCTCCGAGTTGGAGAGGCCCGGCTTCTGGGCGAGGAGCTCGAGGCAGGAGTAGTGGGTGACCGTCATCCCGAGCGGGCGCAGCACCGCCTCCATCGCCGCGCGCAGGGCGCTCGACGCCTCCTTGAGGAGGTAGCCGAGCGAGGTCTCGAGGTCGATGCCGTCTTGACTCATGTCAGTATTCTGACATACGCTGCGGTGTGTCAGAAAGCTGACACAACCGAGGAGGAACCCCATGCCCGTCACCGGCCCCGACTTCGTCTCGCTCCAGGTCCGCGACCTCGCGGCGTCCCAGGCGTTCTACGAGCAGTACCTCGGCCTGGTCCGCTCGCCCGCCGGCCCGCCGCACGCCGTCGTCTTCACGACGACTCCGATCGCCTTCGCCCTGCGCGACCTCGCGCCGGGGACCGACCTCGACTCCGCCTCCCGCCCCGGGGTGGGCGCCGCGATCTGGCTGCACGCGACCGGCGTGCAGGAGATCCACGACGCGCTCGTCTCCGACGGGCACCCCGTCGTCGCGGCTCCGATCGACGGCCCGTTCGGCCGCACCTTCACCTTCGCCGACCCGGACGGGTACCACGTCACCCTGCACGACCGCGCCTGAGCGGCGCGGCTCCCGGGCCGGGCGCCTCAGCCCATCGCGCGCAGCTGGGCGGCGAAGAGGTGCAGCGAGCGGTCGACCTCGGGCAGCGCCGGCGTCCGGTTGAGGTGCCCGTGGGGCATCCCGGCCGCCAGGTGCCCGGTCACGGCGACGCCCGCCTCCGCGAGCTGGCGCAGGAGCAGCTCTGCCGACCCCCGCAGCTCGTCGTACTCGTTCACGAGGACCGTGACCGGAGGCAGACCCGCCAACGGCGCGGAGCCGGGCAGCGCCTCGACGGGCAGGTCGGAGATCCGGCCGAGGTAGGTGCGCACCATGCCCTCGATGCTCGACGGAGGGAAGCGGAGGACCGGCGGCAGCTCGCGCAGCTCGGCCGCGATCGCGTCGTCGACGGCCGGGTTGGGGAAGTGCGCGAAGGGGTAGGCCAGGAGCACGTGCTCCGGCAGCCGAGCGCCGGCGTCGCGCTCGCGGAGGACCGCGCCGAGGGCGAGAGCCGCTCCCGCGCTCGCGCCGCCGATCGCGACGGGCGTGGATCCGGCCTCCGTGGAGCGGAGGTGGCGCCAGGCGGCGTGCACGTCGTCGAGCGGGACGGGGTAGCGGACGTCGGGGCCGGCGAGCCGGTAGTCGACGGAGACGACCCGGGCCCGCGCCCGGTGGGCGAGCTCCGCAGCGACGACGTGCGACTCGCGCATGTCGACGCTGCCGGCGGCGAACCCCCCTCCGTGCACCCAGAGCAGATCGCGCTCGGGAGCAGCGGGGGCGTACACGCGCAGCGGGACCGGCCCGTGCGGGCCGGGCGCCGACTCCGTGACGACGTCGACCCCCTCGGGAAGCGACCAGGGCCCCGGATCCTCCTCGAAGGCGGCCATGCGGGCGGCCTGCTCGGCGTCGAGCGGATACGCGAGGCCGGCCAGGAGGGGCAGCCGAGCGGCGAGGTACGGATCGAGCGGCATCGGCGCCTCCTGCGGGGTCGGGGTCGCGGACCACGCTAGTCCGGCCGCGGGTCCTCGAGCGGCGCCGGCTCAGCCGCGGCGCTGCAGGAGCAGCACGCCGTCCAGGAGCACGGCGGCCGTGCCGTCGGGAGCGGTCACGGCGCGCTCCCGCGTCTCGACGAGCTCCGCGGTCCAGTCGGCGGGGTCGAGGGCCAGCTCGGCGAGCTCCTCCTCCGGGCCGACGAGGTGCATCGCTCCGTGGCGGTGGTCGTCGCCGCTCGCCCACGGCGGGGGCGCGGCGTGCGAGACGACGGCGAGGCGGCCGCCGGGAGCGACGACGGAGGCGGCCCGCCGCAGCACGTCGATCCGCGGGAACTCGGCCATCGAGTGCAGGAAGCTCGCCGCCACCAGGTCGAACTCCCCCACGACCGGCCAGTCCTCGGCGAGGTCGGCCTGCACGAAGTCCACCTCGGCGCCCCGCTCGGCCGCGGCCGCGCGGGCCCGGCCCAGCGCCGTCTCGGAGAGGTCGAGCCCGGTCACGCGCCAGCCGAGCGACGCCAGCCACAGCGCGTCCGCCCCCTCGCCGGCGCCGAGGTCGAGGGCGCGGCCCGGGGGCAGCGAGCCGACCAGCCGGACCAGCGTCGCGTTCGGCCGGCCCGACCAGATCCGATCGGAGTCGGCGTAGCGCGCCTCCCACTGCTCGCGTGCGGTGCTCATGCTGCTCCTCGTCCCCGGGCGCAGGGGCACCCGGGTCGAGGATGCCGCGCCGCCGCTCCGGCCGCCAGCGGTCGTGCCGAAGCGGCACGGGCCCGTGTCCGCGGACGAGACGGCCGGACGGAGCCGCGGCGCCGGGCGGACCCGCCGGACGCACTTCCCCGACACGACCTGCGCCGATTAGCGTCGGGGCATGGCCCTCCGACTCGAAGAGATCATCGTCGACTGCACCGACTTCCGGACCCTCGGTCACTGGTGGCAGGAGGCGCTCGGCTGGGACGTCGTGGACGAGGACGAGGACGGCATCGAGCTGCTCGCCCCGTCGGGCCGCGGGCCGAGTCTGCTCTTCCTCGACGTGCCCGAGCGCAAGACCGTGAAGAACCGCCTGCACCTGGATTTCGTGCCGGACGACCAGGAGGCGGAGGTCGCGCGGCTGGTCGCCCTGGGGGCGACGCGGTCCGATGTCGGGCAGGGCGAGCAGTCGTGGGTCGTGCTCGCCGACCCGGAGGGCAACGAGTTCTGCATCCTCTCGGCGCGGGAGTGAGAGCGCTTCCACTTTCCAGGACGGTTGTCGGGAAAGCGCTTCCATGCGCACGCATCGAAAAGGATCCTGAGATGTCAAGGGTAGAACGATCGTTCTCGACTCCCTAGCATCGCCTCCGACGCGTTGTCCGACCGGGAGCGCGCGGAGCCGAGGAGTCACCGTGACCACCTACGACAGACCTGTCGCCGCCGTCGGCATGACGCAGTCGCAGCAGCAGGGCGAGCTGCTCGCCGGCCGCGCCCTCGAGAACCGCGCCCTCGGCCTCTACGCGTACGCCTACCGCCTCACGCTCTCGGACTCCGCGGCGAGCGCCGCCCTCCGCCACGCCGCGGTCACCGTCCGCAGCGGACGGCCGCAGGGACTCGACGACACAGGCGCCCTCGACCTGATGCGCACCGAGGTCGGGCGCGCGAGCGTGCAGCGCGGCGGCTCCGCGATGGAGCGCGCCGAGCAGGCCGCCCCGGCGATCCGCGAGGACGACCTGCTGCGCTCGGGCTTCCACCACCGCCTGCACGCCCTGCCGACGCTCGAGCGTCAGGCCTGGCTGCTCCGCCACACCGGCGGCCACGACGTCGACGCGATCGCGGCGATGCTGCAGGAGTCCGCGGAGTGCATCCGCTCGGCCCTCGCCTCGGCCGCCCGCACGCTGGTCGCGGGCGAGCTGGCCGAGAGCGAGTCCGCGGAGTAGCGCGGCACGAGGTGCCCGAGAGACGCCGGGTCCAGCCGGCGGCGCCCCTCAGGCGTCTGGGACCCGGCCGCGACTCGGCGCGACCGGGAAGGCGGGGTCAGTCGAGGTAGTCGATGTCGTCCCACGGCCGGTGGACGTCACCGGTGTCGCGGTCGTCGTCCGGCACCTCGAGCTCCTCGAAGATCACCGGCACGCCCGTCGAGATCAGGACGCTGACCTGGCGGTTCCCCACGATCACGAAGTCGACGAGGCCTCCTCCGGCCTGTGTCGCCTCGGTCGCCGACCGCTTCAGATCGGCGACGTCGGTCCCCTGGGACAGCCCGTAGGTCTTGCCCTCGATGGTGACGGTGGTGCGGATCATGTGGCGCTGCTGCTCCTCGGCTCGATCGGTTCAGAGTACGAATCGCGGAAGACGGCTGCCAGGCCTTGCGGTGGAGGCTCGCGGCTGCCACGGGTGAAGGGGCCGGCTGAGGCGAGCGGCGTCCGGAGCCGAGGTCAGAAGCAGCGGGACGGGCCGCTCGGGCGGATCCGCCGCTCCTGACCTCGGTTACGGACGCCGGGCGGCGGAGTCAACCGGGCGCGGTGGCCGGAACGCGCGCCCTAGCGTTGACGGCGTCCGCACGTTCCGCATCCAGCGACAAGGAGGATCCGATGACCGAGAAGAACACTCCCGAGGACCCGCAGACCACCGACCCCGAGCACGTCGACCCCGAGACGGCCACCGACCCCGAGGGCGACCCGGTCGAGAACCCGTCGGGCTGACGCCCTCACCGGAACGGCCCGCGGCCGCCGGGACACCGCTGTGAAGGCGACGTTCCGGCGGTCGCGGGCCGTTCCCGTGTCCGGCGCCGTCATACTGGCGGAGTGCAGGCCGACGACGACGAGCGCAGGGATCTCGAGCGGATCCTGTCGGCCCGACCCCGCGAGGACGGCGCCGACCGGGACGAGCGGCGCGAGGCGCTGCGGCGGCTCGGCGAGCTGGAGGCGGAGGACGCGCCTCCCGGAGCGTCGCGGTCCGGCGCGCAGACCGGCGCCGCGCTGTTCGGGGCGCAGCCGGGCGCCGCACATCCCGGCACGGCGACCGACCCGCGTCTCCCCCTGTCCGCGACCGCACTCCCGCTGTCGGCGGCCACCGGCTCCGAGACTCCGGAGTCGCCCGCCGAGCACCCCGACCGGCGCGCCCCGCGGGCGCCCCACCCTCGCCGCCGCCGCCTCGTGCTCGCCGCCGCGATCGTCGGCGGAGCCGCGGTCGGCGCGATCGTCCCCACCGCGCTCCTCCTCCCGCCTCCCGCGGACCCCGTCGCCACGCCGACCGCCTCCGCCACTCCCGCCGATCGCTTCGCCGCGCTCGTCGAGGGCTGGGAGCCGACCACCGACGTCCCGCCGGGCCTCGCCCTGCTCGCCGGCGAGGCCGTCGTCTACGGCTCCGGGTTCGACACCGCCGAGAACGACCGCCTGCTGATCACCGAGCCGAACGGCACCACGGTGTGCCTCGCCGTGCAGCGCCCGGACGCGTCCTTCTTCGCCGGCTGCACCGGCTCCGAGGCGTTCTTCGCCGGGGAGCCCCTCCGGGTCAGCGGCACGACGCTCCGCAGCGGCGCCCCGGTGTACACGCAGATCCTCCTCCGCCCGGACGGCACGATCGAGGGCGGCTACCAGCTGGTGCCGGAGTCGCCGCAGCCCGAGGCGGCGGAGCCCGGAACGGTGGAGTCCGGAGCAGCGGCGCCCGGTGCGGCGGACCCCGCGACCAGCGAGCCCTGAGCCGCTAGGCGCGCGTCGCCTCCGCCGCGTCCGCGATCACCTCGGACACGGACGCCGTCCGCTCCCACACCGCGCGCTGCCGCTCCGCTCCCGTGCCCCGCGCCAGGACCCGTTCGACGCCGCACGCCGCGACCTCGTCGTCGCCCGACTCCGCCAGCGCTCGGCCCGCGTGGTCGAGCAGGCGCGCCAGCACCGCGGAGGCGGGGGCCGGGCAGCCGTCCACCGGATCGATGAGGTCGCCGGTCGTGCCGTGGCGGCTCGCCAGCCAGGAGGAGACGGCGATCACCGGAGTCGGCAGCGGCACGGGCGGGACCCCGGCGCCCGCGTCGCGGACGGCGGTCTCGGCGAGCGCCCGGATCAGGACGGCGATCAGCGCCGAGTCCTCGGCGTGCAGCGGGACGTCGGCGATGCGCACCTCGACGGTCGGGTGCGCCCGCGAGAGGCGGGCGTCGAAGTAGAGCATCCCCTCGTCCAGCAGGACGCCGCAGGAGGTGAGGGAGGCGACGACGCTGCGGTACTGCGCGAGGTCGCCCCAGATCCCGACCGGGCCCGCGGTGGGCCAGCGCCCCCACGACTGGTAGCGCCAGCTGGCGAAGCCGGTGTCGACGCCGGCGCTCAGCGGGGAGTTGGCGCTCAGGGCGAGGAGGGCGGGCAGCCAGCCGCGCAGCCGGTCGAGGACCGCGATCCCCTCCTCCGGCGACCCGATCCCGACGTGGACGTGCAGGCCGCAGGTGAACTGCTCGCGGGCGACGAGACCGAAGCGCTCGGCCATCCGGTCGTAGCGCTCGTCGGCCGAGAGGTGCGGCTCGAACGCGGCGGGGCTGGTCGCGACCGCGACGGCCCGGGCGCCGACCTCGCGGGCGGAGTCGTCGGCCAGGCGGCGGCCCTCGCGCAGGCCCGCCAGCAGTGCGTCGTGCGAGCGGGCGGGTGCGCCGACCGCCTCGATCTGCTCCGCCTTGAGCTCGGCGGCCAGGGCGACCGCCGCGGAGCCGCGCACGGAGCCGAGCAGCAGCGGCGCCGCGGGCGTCGGGAGGAACGTCTCGGCGTCGACGAGGAGGTACTCCTCCTCCACCCCGAAGGTGCGGGCGCTCATCGGAGCGCCTTCCGCTCGAGTCCCCCGCCGCAGCCCACCCGGTCATCCCACCGCGCCGGGCGCCCGCCGGGCAACCGTCCCCGGCCGATGTTCAGCCAGTGGCACGGGCGGCGCTCGCGGACGCCCTGCCGCTCGCGCGCTGTCAAGGCCGGGTGCGGCGGAGCGCGGAGCGGCAGGATCGAGGAACACCCAGAACCGGAGGTCCCCGTGCCCGACAGCACTCCCGAGCAGGACGAGTACGACGTCGCCGTCATCGGCGCAGGACCCGCGGGGACGGCCGCCGCTCTCCGTGCCGCGGAACTGGGAGCGCGCGTCGTCGTGCTCGAGGCCGCGCGTGTCGGCGGCACTTGCGTCAACACCGGCTGCGTGCCCACCCGCGTCCTGGCGAAGACGGCGCGGATGATGCGTGAGACCCGCTCGGCCGGCGACTACGGGATCGAGATCGGCACTCCCGTCCTCGACTGGGCCGCGACCGTGCGCCACGTGCACGAGCGCGTCGACCTGGTGCGCTCGATCAAGCGCGAGGCGCAGCGGTTCGAGGAGGCGGGGGTCGACCTGATCCACGAGGGCCGCGCCCGCTTCGTCGACGAGAGCACCCTCGTGCTCGACAGCGGGCGGCGGATCCGCGCGCGCTCGATCATGGTCTGCGTCGGCGGGCACTCGCGGCGGCTGCCGATCCCGGGCGCCGAGCTCGCGACCGTGCCGGAGGACGTGCTCGGGCTGACCGGGCTGCCCCGCCGCGTCGCCGTGATCGGCGGCGGCAACACGGGTGCCCAGCTCGTCACCGTCTTCAACGCGTTCGGATCCGAGGTGACGCTCCTCGACGTCGCCCCGCGGATCCTGATGACCTCCGACTCCAGCATCTCCGAGCACGTCGCGTCCGCCTTCGAGCGCCAGGGCGTCCGCGTCCGCACCGGGATCGAGACGGTGTCGGGCATCGAGCGGCAGGACGACGGCTCGCTCGCGATCACGTGGCGCGAGGGCGGCGAGGACCGCACAGCCGAGGTCGACGTGGTGATCATGGCCACCGGCTGGCCCGCCGACGTCGAGGACCTGGGACTCGAGAACGCGGGCATCGAGGTCGTCCGCTCGGCGATCCCCGCCGACCAGTACTTCCGCACCGTCGTGCCGCACATCTTCGCGGTCGGCGACGCGAACGGGCGCGACATGCTCGTGCAGGCAGCGCAGTTCGAGGCGGAGGCCGCCGCCGAGAACGCGGTGCTCGGCGCGAACCGGCGCACGCCCCAGTTCCTCCTGCCCGCCGGCGGATTCACGGACCCGGACTACGCGGGCGTCGGCTTCACGCAGGAGCAGGCCCGCGAGCGCGATCCGCAGTGCGTCGTCGCCTCGGTGCCGTTCTCGAACCTGGACCGCGCCGTCATCGACGACCGCGAGAACGGGTTCCTCACGCTGATCGCCGACCGGCGCCGCGAGCTGCTGCTCGGCGCGCACGCGGTCGGCGAGAACGCGATCGAGGTCGTGCAGTCGGTGACCACGGCGATGGCGGCCGGAGTCGACCTCGCGACCCTCGCGAACGTCCGCTTCGCCTACCCCACCTACAGCGCGGTGATCGGGATGGCGGCGCGCGCGCTGCTGGCCGAGCCTGCGCGGCCGACCGAGCTGGACTGACGCGCTACCCGATCCCGGGAGGCGACGCCAGCCCCGAACCGGCGGCCCGCCGCCTCCGAATAACTGGAGACGGGCACTCTGCCCGCCCCGCCGAGAGGAACCCCTGTGCCGATCCCCGCTGTCGACTACAACCACGTCCGACTCACCGTCCGCGACATCGCCGTCTCGCGCCCGTTCTACGACTCCGTCTTCGGTTTCGACGTCGCCTTCGAGGCGCCGCCGGCCGACGCGTCGCCGGAGGAGAAGGAGCAGCTGGCGTTCGTGTTCGGCGGAGTGATCTACCAGTTCCCGGGCGGACTGCTGGGCCTGCGCCCCGTCGCACCCGGCGACGACCGCTTCGACGAGGACCGGGTCGGACTCGACCACGTCAGCTTCACCGTCCCCGACCTCGACGCACTGAAGGCCGCCGCAGCCGTCCTCGACGACCTCGGCATCGCGCACGAGCCGATCAAGGACGCCGGCGGCATGAGCCTCCTCGAGTTCCGCGACCCCGACAACATCGCGCTCGAGATCACGTCCCCGAGCTGATCCCGCGCACGAACGGACGGGTCTCGATACGCCGCTCCGCTGCAGACGACCACCAGGCGTCTGCTGATCGAGCAGCGCGCGTATCGAGATCCACCCCCGCTGGGCGCTACCGGGTCCGGCGCCGACGGTACGGGGTCGTCGTCGACACCCGCACGAGGCCGGCGCGCTCGAGGATGGGCCGTGAGTACTCGGTCGAGTCGCTGTGCACGAGGGTCTTCCCGAGGTCCCGGGCGGAGGCGGCGCGGGCGGCGGTGACCAGGCCGTAGAGCCCGCGTCCGCGGTACTCCGGCAGCGTCGCTCCGCCCCAGATGCCGGCGAAGGCGGTGCCGGGGACGGGCTCGAGCCGGCCGCCGGACGCCATCCGCCCGTCGACCTCGGCGACCCACAGCTCCATGCCGTCGCCGCGCGCCAGGCGGGCGACGAGCGAGTCGGCGATCGACACGTCGACCTCCTCCTCGAAGGCGGCGTCGATCATGGCGCTGAAGGCGCGGACGTCCGGCTCGTCGACGACCCGCCGCAGCACGACCCCCTCCGGGACCGGCCGGTCCGAGAGCAGCGCCTCGACCGGGCCGATCATGATCGACTCGGCCTCGTCGGGCGCGAAGCCGTTCGCGACGAGCGCGTCGTGCAGGCCGGGGGCCTCGTCGTGGCCGCGGGTCTTCCACTCGACGCGGGTGACGCCGGGATCGGCGTCGAAGTGCGCGCAGGCCGCGGCGACCAGGCGGGCGATCTCCTCGGAGGAGGCGCCGCCGAGGTCGCGGTAGGTGACGAATCCGCGTCCGCCGGCGAAGGTCACCAGACGCAGAGGCCCCTCGCGCGTCACGGAGACGGCGCTCGGGGTCTCGGCGTCGGAGCGGAGCTGGTCGTCGTAGGCGCGGAGGTAGTCGGAGCTCATCGCCCCGACGCTACCCCCGGACCCGGGCGATCAGGTCCTGGATGAAGGGGATGACGTCTTTCGCCTGGTCGACGCTGGCGAATCCGGTCGCGATGAGCGGCCAGATCGAGCCGATGAGCGTCGCGATCACGGCGGCCACCGCAGCGATCCAGGCGAGGGCCGCGTTGCGCGAGACGAACGCGAGGGCCAGGCAGGCCAGGCCCACCGCGTAGCTGATGACGATCGAGAGGACGATCGCGCCGACCGGGACGTCGAGCGCCCCGGCCGTGGTCCCGTCGGCCGCGCCGATCAGCCCGAGGACGGGCAGCAGCACGGCGACGACGACCACGAACGAGAGCACGACGCCCGTGGCGAGCGCGATCCAGGCCGCACGCGGCTTGCGTCGCGTGCCGTACGAGCGGGTGCGCACGGGACTACTCCCGACCGGCGGCGGACGACGCGCGGTCGTCCTCGGAGCGGGGGGCGTCCTCGGAGCGGGTGGCGTCCTCGGAGCGGGGGGCGTCCTCGGAGCGGGTGGCGTCCTCGGAGCGGGTGGCGTCCGAGTCGTCGCGGGCGGCCTCGTCGGCCCGGGCGTCGTCGCGGTCGACGTGCTCGGACTCCGCCGGCGCGACCTCGACCGTCGCGGTGCGGGGGTCGCCGTCGTCGTCGACCGGCTCGACCTGGACGCGGACCACGAACTCCGCGGTCTCGACGACGGCCGGGGCGGCGTGCGTCTCGACGCGGGGGTCGTCCTCGTCGCGCTCGGCGGCGCGCTCGTCGTCGGCCGTCTTCTGGGCGGCTGCGCGCTCGTCGCGCTCGTCGGCCGCGCGGTCCATCGCGTCCGCGGCGTCGTCGGCGGCGTCCGCCAGGCGTCCGCGGGCGGAGTCGACGGCACCGGAGACGGCGTCGCGGGCGTTCCCGACGGCCTCGACGGCGGAGTCGCGGGCGTCGGACGCGGCGCGCTTGGCGGTGTCGACGAGCGGCTCCTTGTCCTCCTCCGGCTTCTCGATCGGGTCGAACGGGCCGTGGACGTCGGTCGCCTCGACGTTGACGACGACGTGGCCGCCGGCGACCGGCTCCGCCACGCGCTGCACCTGATCGCGCACGGCGTCCAGGACCTCGCGGACGGGGTGGGGGTACTCGACGACGAGGTCGATGTCGACGGTGGTGACGCCGTCGGCCTTCGAGACCGTCACTCCGGGGACGGTGCTGGTGCCCAGCACGCGGCGGGAGGCGCGGTCGAGGCCGCGGGCGACGGCTCCGCCGAGGTGGTGGACGCCGGACACGCGCTGGGCGCTCTCGCCGGCGGCGGTCGCGACCCGGCTCTCGGTCGTCGCGGGCTCGGACGGCGTCGCGTCCCGGCGGGCGGACTCGCGTCGGCTCTGCTCGTTCGGGGTCGACTGCTCGTCGGTGCGGATGCGCTCGACGGTGCCGGGCTCCATCGGATCGGACATGGGGTGCTCCTTCAGAAAGTCTTCCATCCCGCCTGAGCGGGGCTCTCCGGCCCTCCCGATCGGGAGGGCCGGACGGTGGTGCCGGCGGCTACTGCACGCGGGCGGTGCCGCTCATCTTCGTCCGCAGACCGCTGACGATCTGGATGACGACGGGCGTCTCCTCGCCGAGGAGGGCGTCCCACTGGCGGACGGCCTGGTCGACCGTCTGCCGGGTACGGGCGGGCGAGGCGCCGCGGCGGGTGTGCGCGGTGACGCGCAGCACCTTCTGGTGCTTGATCTCGAACGCGGTCACGTCGACCGCGACGATGGACGGCTCCTGCGACAGAGCCTCCTCGAGGACCTGCTCGGCGACCTTCGCGTCGATGGTGACGGAGCCGCCCGTGGGCGTCCCCGCTCCCTCTCCGGAGCCGACGCGCAGCAGCGTGGAGGTGCGGCCGCGGCCCTGGCGCACGATGAAGCGCACCAGCAGCAGGATGAGGACGAGCGCGACGACCGCGATGACCCAGAGGATCCACGGGGTGCCGCCCGAGAGGGCCTGGCTCGTGGGGTCGGCCGCGTCCTGCGCGGCGGTGGACACGTTCTCCTGGACCTGCGGGAGCAGCGACCCCACCGCGACGGCGCCGCCGGCGAGGAGGAGGACGAGGCCCACGACGAACAGGAGCAGCCGGTTGAGGAATCGGTTCGTGGTGGTCATCAGCGGACCGTTCCCTTCTCGGACAGGCGCACCTTGGAGCGCAGGCGCGGGGTGCAGTCGAACGTGGCGAGCTCGGCGTCGACGGCCTCGCGGATCGGCGTGACGTCGATGCTGCGGCCGGAGGTGCGGGAGACCGTCACGTCGACGACGCGGGATCCGACCGACACCGACACGTTGTCCGGGTCGACGTCACCGGCGTAGCCGGCGGTGCGGGCGACGGCCTGCGCGATGACGCGGTCGTCGACGATCGCCGCGGTGCGGTCCGTGCTGACGGCGCGACGGCCTCGACGGCCGGGCTTGAGCGACACGACGATCAGGACGAGCCCGATCAGCGCGAGTACGGCGCCGGCGGCGGCGGTCAGCGCGATGGGCGCTGCGGCCGCGTTCAGCAGCGAGGACGCTCCGTCCTGGGGGGCCACGAGCAGCGCGGGCTGCCCGAGGACGGCGAGGACCGCCTCCGTGCCCAGCCACGCGAACAGGAGGATGAGCAGCACGGCGAGGACGATCGCCGATCCGGAGCGGGACGAGTGCGTCTCGCGCCGCACCAGGCGCGGGTAGAGCGCCCGGCCGGCAGTGGTGGGAGTCGTCACGACACCCTCCTTCGTTCTCGGAGGTCGGCACCGGTGATCCGGAGGTCGACCCGGCCGATCGTGGAGCCCGTCAGTTCGAGGCAGCGCGAGCGGATGGTCGTCTGCGCCCGGCTGAGTCGGTCCAGCAGCGTCCCGGAGGAGCGGCGGCCCGTCTCGCCCAGGGGCGTGACGTGGATGGGGGCGTGCGCGACGACGTGGAGGCGTCCTCCCTCGTCGTCGAGCTCGACGGAGACGTCGGACGAGTTCACGTCGAGCGCCTCCGCGGTGACGGCCGACACGACTCGGCGCACGGCGCGCGAGCTGATCGTCGTGCGGCCGTGGCTTGCCTCGTCGGCCATCACCGCCGCGGTCACGAGGACCGCCGCCCGCGGAGGGTGTCGCCGAGGGAGCGCAGGTCGAGCTTGCCCTCGACGACCCGCCCGACGCCGTAGCCGATCGCCATGGCGAGGGCGACCCAGAGGAGCGCCCAGAAGCCGAAGACGAGAGCCGTCAGCGCGAGGACCGCGCCGAGGACCAGGCCGATGTGGGACGGAGTCACTTGACGCGGCTCTCGGTCTCGTCGTCCTTGTCGTCCGAGGGGATGAAGACGTCGGAGATGGTGACGTTCACCTCGGCGACCTCCATGCCGACGACCGAGGAGATGGCCTCGGAGACGGCGGAGCGGACGCTGTCGGCGAGCTTCTGCAGCGCGACGGGGTACTCGGCGACGACGGTGATGTCGGCGGCGACCTGCTTCTCGCCGACCTCGACGGAGATGCCCTGGCCGCGGTCCTGCGCGTTGATCGCGTTGCGGATGGCGCCGATGGCGCGGGCGGCGCCGTTGCCCAGGTCGTGCACGCCGGGGACCTCGCGGGCCGCGATGCCGGCGACCTTCTCGACGACGCCGTCGGCGATCGTGTTCTTGCCGGCCGAGGTAGCGGTGCCGTGCTTGGCCGAGGAGGCGTTGGCGAGGCTGGTGGGGGTGACGTTGGTCATGATCTTCTCCAGATGGTCAGAGGTCGTGGCCGGGGGCCGCGGTGCTCACGATCCGTGGCACATGATGAAGACGTGGCCCGAGGCCCGGACGTCCCGGTGGCTCAGCCAAGGTGCAGGAAACGTCGAGCGCGAATGCGTTTCGCGGCCAGCGGGCTGCACAGGCCCCCGCGGAGCCCCCGCGGAGCACTCGCGGAGCGGCCAGCGGAGTGCACAGGAGGTGGAGCACAAGGGGTTCGCGCGAGACGGTGAACGGAGTTCGCGGAGCCGGATTGCTGGGTACTCGCCGTGGACGCGCCGCCGCCAGCTAGAAGGCGCCTTCGCAACCGCCCCCGCGCCAGATTCAAGCCGGGAGCGTCTCAAGCACGTAGGGTCTCATGCGAGCAAGGCTCAACAGAGGGAAAATGATGCCGGCACTTCAGAGGAATTCGCGACGAATGAAGCGCGGAGCCGTTCTCGTTACCCTGCTGCTCTCGATCGTGACGGGTTGCTTCGTGCCGACTGCGACAGCTGCCGCGGCCGACGGAATCACGATCGTCTTCCAGTGGAAGAATACCGAGAAGCGAGCCCTGTTCGTCCGGTCAGGGGCGTGGAACGGCAACAAGGGCTTCGGTTGGGTATAGATCCAGACCAAGCACAACATTCACAAGTTTCTAACGCTCCGCTTCATCTCGAACAACCCAAAAGGTGCGACCTTCCAAGGATCGGATGCTCGCTACGAAGCATACGCCAATAAGAAGGTCTGCGCAGACGGGAAGTGCACCTACACGGACAGCATCCCCGTCAGGCTCGTCATGGCCTGTGAATATGTGTTCAATTACTACGGCGTCGACATCAACGGGACCCTCGGCGTGAAGACGAGCTACTGCATTTCGGACGATCGGTCAGGCGACTGCCCTGATTGGGTGGATCCAGCCTTCGCCGGTACCGTCTTCTCCACCAGTTCGGACAAATATCCTTCGGCGATGACCACCACCGTCGAAATGAGCTATTCGCCTCGAACTCGATTAAGCGACTGAAGAAAAGCAAGGAGAAGCAAGTGACTTCTTCCGACATCGCCCGGTTCCTCGAGCACTTGCGGGCGCGAGTCGAAGACGTTCGCGATCCGTACTCTGCAGCCCTCGTGTGGGTACTCGGAGTCGAGGACACGGAGGGTGATGCAGTCGTCCTCTACCGCGAGAGAGCGGGAGGTCCACTACTCGGGCGCCGCTACCGACTTCCTGAGTACGCGGCTCTGTTCGATATCGGGTCCTCGCCGGAGCGATTGGCCGACATTGCCTTCACTGACGATGTTTCCGACCCCACCGCCGGAGGAGTCGAGGATGCGGCCGCAGAAGAGCGGGCCGGGCTGGAGCCGGGCAGCGGGGTCCAGTGGGTATAAAGCACGAGAGTCATGACGTGACCGACGGACGAAACTGAACCGACACTATGCAAGACAACTCGTAGGCGGCGGACGATCAGAACCCGATAAGCGTGAGGTGGCACAAGGCATGACGCTGTGCTCTGGTCTTCGCGGCAGACATACCCAGTTGCCGGACAAGAACATTGTATCGGTTGGCTTCGGTAGACGGCTCAGGATTATCTCGCCACGGCGGACGGTGGGGAAGAAGTTGCGAATTGCGAGGAGGTCGAACTCGAAGCCCTCGTGAACGATGACGACGTCGCCGCCGCCAGAATCACCGCCAACGTGATTCCCGGCGGGCACGCGTTCTTACCATCAAAGCGGGCGATTAGTCGCAACCTTCTCACGAAGCCCCGCAGAACGCCCGGGATCGGCTCAGAGCATCGACCGAACATCGGCCGACTCCTCTTTCCGGCCTCAGATCCTCCCGCGGCGGCGACATGAAGAGCCGGTAAACCAACCTTGCGACACTACCGCGCGGCCTCATTCGACGCTTTGAGCAATAACACCAAGAGTGCCCTTCAAGTGTCATCGAGGCAGGCGTGAAACCTGACAACTCCAACGCGTCCCCTCCTACCGACGCCAACACGTCGAGAATCGCGCTGAGTATCGTGTTGCCTACGCGCCGCGGGCGACGCTATCAGCAAAGGGCTACCGCTGAAATGTCGGCAATTAGCTTCCATTACTGTTCTCGCACGGCGCTCTCGACTCGATTACAGCTCCGTCTGCACCATTCATCGATCAGCAGCGGTGACAGAACACTGTCGCGACGGCGGTCATCGAACAGGCCCGGGCGGCGCACTCGCTGAGCGGCCAGCGGAGTACACAGGGTCCGGCGGCAGGCACGACGGCGTGGCCGGGCCGCGTGAGCGCCTCCTCCGACCGACGACGTCTTGGACCCCACCGGCGGAGGAGTCGAGGACGCTGCGGCGGACGAGCGTGCCGGGCTGGAGCCGAGCAGCGGGGTCCACTGGGTCTGAACGTCGCCCAGAGTGAGACGCTCTCGACGGAGTGAATGCCTCCTGCCGGGCCGTTCCTGCGTGGAGGCGCGCCGACGCGATGCCCCCACCGGCGCCGGAGAATCCTCGCGCTCCTCGATGAGCGAGAGGACATAAGCTCCCACACGTGGCAGCCGGCGCAGTGATGTACAACTTCGCGATACAGCTGGCTGATGTGGACCGCGGCGTCTACGAGGACATCACTGTGCGAGCCGCTCGGCACCCCTCCGAGACCGACGTGTACATGATGACGCGCGTGCTCGCGTACTGCCTCGAATACGTGGAGGGGATCACCTTCAGCGAGGGGATCTCGTCGACGGCGACCGAGCCGGCGGTGCTGGTCCGCGATCCCACCGGCAGGCTGACCACGTGGATCGAGGTGGGCGCGCCCGATGCCGAGCGACTGCACTTCGGGAGCAGGCTGGCCGACCGCACGACGGTCTACACGCATCGCAACCCGGAGAAGGTGATCGCGGCGTGGTCGGGCAAGCGCGTCCACCAGCTCGAGCAGATCACCGTCCAGAGCTTCGACCAGGGGTTCCTGGATGCCGCGGTCGCGGTACTCGAGCGCCGCAACACGCTGACCGTGTCGGTCGTCGAGGGGCAGCTGTATCTCGAGTTCAACGGCGTGACGTCGAGCAGCGACATCCACGTGCATCAGCCGGGCTGAGCCGGCGCCGAGTGTCACGAGGTCCGTGTCCAGAAGACCGGTCGGAGGACACGATGGAGCATCCTCCGAAACGGTCCCTCGAGAGGCACCCGGAGACGACGAGGGCCCGGCACCGTCCTGGGACGGTCCGGGCCCTCGGGCTCGCAGGGGCTGAGCGTCAGCGGCGCAGCGTGTGGCTCGGCTTCTCGTCGAAGCGCACCTGGTAGGCGCTCGCGAAGCGGCCGAGGTTGCCGAAGCCCCACTCGCGGGCGACCGCGGCGACGGTGGTCGAGCAGGGGTCGCCGGCGATCAGGTCGGAGTGGGCGCGGTCCAGCCGCACGTCGCGCAGGTAGACCGAGGGCGACACTCCGAGGTGCCGCTTCGTCGCCTGCTGCAGGGTGCGGGTGTGCAGACCGGCCGCGCGGGCGGCGTCGGCCGGGGTGATCGGCTCGTGGGCGTGGTGCTGGAGGAAGTCCAGCGCGACCCGGGTCTTGGACGCGGACGGTCGGCGCAGCACGGCCGGCACGTCCCACGCGCGCCACGGGAACAGCAGCAGCAGCACGCGAGCGAGGTCGAGCTCTGCTGTGAAGCGCACCAGCGGTGTGATGGCGGCCGTCGCGAGCGCGGCGGTCGCCTCCGTCACCGCGGCGCGCCAGCGGGCGAGGACTCCCGGGTCGGCCTCGGCCTCGTGGTCGAACGAGACGGGCTGGCGGGGGCCGGCGTGCGTCTCGGTCGCGACGTCCTCGAGGAAGCCGGGGGCGAAGTGGATGAGGTTCTGCCGGTGCGGCTCGAACTCGAGACCGAACTGCCGCTCAGCGGGGAAGAGGAACGGGGCCGACAGCGTGCCGGTGCGGGTGAAGGGCGGCAGGTTCAGGCGTCCGCCGCCGGCCCGGAACCAGCCGACGACGTACTCCTTCAGATGCGGGACCCGGCCGGTGAGGGTGCCGGAGCAGTCGGAGGTGCGCAGGGTCACCCGCTCGCTGCCGCGGACGGCGTAGCGGTAGGAGAAGCCGCGCTGCGACGGAGCGACGCGGAACTCGCCTCCGCCGTACGCCTCGGAGTAGACGGCGGACGCGGCGGACGGATCGTCGCCGGAGGCTTCGTAGCGCCGGTCGGCCCGCTCGTCGCCCGCGAACGGGCTGCCGAGGGTGAAGGTCGACTCGCTCATGACGTCCGCCCGGGGCGGCGGCGGAGGGAGCAGTGCATGGGGGACTTCTTCCGGGTTCGGGGTCCGTGCGCTCGGGGGGACGCACGAGGGGTACGGAATCAAGACGTGTCGAGGAGCCGGAATGTCACGAATCCCGTCTCGTGACGTCCCCCATCGGCGGCACTCGCAATCCGGCCAGCGGATTCGGCGGCCCGTTGTCAAGGCTGGTAGTCATGCCGGACGGCGCCCCACACTGAGGGCATCGGCGCGCGGGGACACCGCGCGCGGGACCGCGGAGGAGGCGCTCATCGACGACGACCCCCTCCTGAACGCGTCCGACGCGACCCTCGCCGCGCGCGCCGTCGACGGCGACGTGCAGGCGTTCGAGCAGCTCGCCCGCCGCCACGGCGCCCTCATGCGCGTCTACGCCGCGAAGCTCCTCGGCTCCGAGGCGGAGTCCGAGGACGTGGTGCAGGAGGCGTTCCTCACCGGTTGGCGGCGCCTGGCCGATCTCGACAGCCCGGCGCACATCCGCAACTGGCTGATGCGCATCGTCACCCACAAGGCGATCGACCGGATCCGCGTCCGCCGCCGCCACGACGACATCGACGACTGGGATCCGCCCGCGCCGCCCGAGCACTCCCCCGAGCGCATCGTCGAGGCGCGACTCCAGCTGGACGCGGTCTGGGAAGCGCTGGACCGATTGCCTGCTGATCAGCGACGCTGTTGGCTACTCCGCGAGACCGCCGGCTACAGCTACCAGGAGATCGCCGACGCTCTCGAACTCCCCGTCTCGACGGTCCGCGGCCTCCTCGCCCGGGCCCGTCGATTCCTGCTCCACGAATTGGAGGCATGGCGATGACCGACGACGCCGCCGTGCCCGAGGACGACCTCGACGGCCACACGCTCGAGGAGCTGGGCGAGTACCTCGACCGCGGCCGCGAGCCGCGCGACCCCTCGATCGAGAACTCCGCCGCGTGCCGGCTCGCTCTCGCGAACCTCACCCGCCTCACCGAGCTCTCGGCGCGGGCGCTGCGTCAGGAGGCCGACCGCGAGCCCGACCGCGACGAGGTCTGGATCGCCGGCCTGCTCGACGCGATCCGCTCCGAGGTGCGCTCCGGCCGCGACATCCCCGTCCGCCACCCCGACCCGACCCTCCGCCTGGCGCTCACCGAGGCGGCCGTGCGCGGGATGATCCGCCGCGCCGGCGACACGATGGGCGGCGTCATCATGGGCCGCTGCACTCTCGACGGCGACGTCTCGGCTCCCGGCGCCGTGGTGCGGATCGACGTGACCTGCGCTCTCGAGTTCGGTCTGCCGGTCGCCGTGGCCGCCGACCGCCTGCGCGAGCGCATCCGCTACGCCCTGGAGCGCCACACCGAGCTGATCGTCGGCGCGATCGACGTGACCGTCGACGACGTGTACCCCCACCGGGAGGAGCGGGAATGACCGACGACACCGAGCTCTCGCAGCGGCTGACCGCCGAGATCCGCGACATCGAGGGCGTCGCAGGGGTCTACCCGGCGCAGCCGGTGGTCGAGGCCGCGGCCGACGCGCTCGCCGTGAAGCTGGCGCTGCGGCAGCCCGACGTGCTGGTCGACATCGACCGGTCGGAGGGGTTCACCACGGTGAGCGCGCACATCGCCGCGTCCGCCGCACTGCCGGCCCCCGAGACGCTCCGCCTGGTGGGCGAGCGGATGCACGCGCTGCTCGCCGCCGACCCGTCGGTCTCGGGGCCCCTCGCCGTGAACGTGAAGGTGCGCCTCATCGAGGACTCGGGGCGCGCCGAGCACTGAGCGGGCCCGCGCCGTCCCCCTCCCGCGAGATGCCACTTCGGTACGCCTCGTGCGGCGTGTCGCGTACTGAAGTGGCATCTCGCGGCGGAGGTCAGCGCGCCGGACGGGCCCGGTGGTGAGCTTTCGTGCCGGGGATCACCCCGCCTCGAGGGTGGAGGAAGAGCGAGTCCTCCTCACTAGCGTCGAAGTGCACGCAGCTGTGCACCCCGTCGACGCAGAGGACTCGCCATGCCTTCACGACTCCTCGACCGGCCGCGTCTCGCCCTCGCCCTCGCGGCCCTGTGCTTCGGAGTGCTCGCGGCGACGCCCCCGCAGGCGGTCGCCGCCCTCGCGCCGGCGTCCGCGACTCCGGTCGCCTCGTCCGCCGGCCAGGCCGTCACGGCTGCGCCTGCCGACGCCCCGGGCTGGACCACGCTCCTGCGCGACGACTTCACCGGGCCGGCGGGCGCGCCGGTCGGGAGCCAGTGGGAGCACGAGGTCGGCACCTGGGGCACCGGAGCGATCGACCGGACGACCGCGTCGACGGCGAACGTCTTCCTCACGGGCGGCGGCGCTCTGGGCATCCGCGCTCTCCGCGACTCCGCCGGGGCCTGGACGTCCGGGCGGATCGTCACCGCCGACAAGTCGTTCTCGGCGCCGGCGGGCGGACGACTGCTGATGACCGCCTCGATCCAGCTGCCGGACGTCGCGCAGGCCACCGGCTACTGGCCCGCCTTCTGGGCTCTCGGGCGGGACGCGGACGCCGTCATCGACTGGCCCGCGACCGGCGAGTTGGACATGCTCGAGGCCGTCAACGGCACCGCCCAGGTGATCCAGACGCTGCACTGCGGAGTGCCGGACGGCGGCCCCTGCGACGAGCCCGCCGGCCGGACGAGCGGGCTGCTGGACTGCGCGTCCTGCGTGACGGGGTTCCACCGCTACTCCGCACTGCTCGACCGGACCGTGCCCGGCGACGAGCGCGTGGAGTTCCTCGTCGACGGCGTCACCCGGCACGTGGTGCGGGAGTCGGAGGTGGGCGCGGCCGCGTGGCAGGCCGCGGTGCCGAACGACGTGCTGCTGATCCTGAACCTCGCCATCGGGGGCGGGCTGCCCAACGGTGTCTGCGGATGCGACAGCGCGGCCGCTCCGAAGAGCTCCGGCGGGACGATGCTCATCGACCACGTCGCGGTCTACCGGTCCGACGCGGCGCCGGCTCCGGTCGTCGTCGGGACCGCCGCGGTGGGCGCGACGCTGTCCTCCTCCGCCGGTCGGACGGAACCGCTCGTCCACCGCTGGGCGGCGGGAGGCGTCGACATCGCGGGAGTGACGGGTCCGGATCTCGTGGTCCCCTCCTCCGCGGTCGGCAAGCGGGTGACCGTGACGGTGAGCGCCGCCGACGGCTCCGGCCCGGCGACCTCGCAGCCGACCGCACCGGTCGCCGCCGGCACCCTCGGCGCCGCGACTCCGACCGTCACGGGCACGGCCCGGGTCGGGGCGGTGCTCACGGCCGATCCGGGTCCATGGACGCCGGCTCCGGTCCACCTCACCTACCGGTGGAAGGCGGACGGCGCGGCGATCGCGGGAGCGACGTCGCCGCGGTTCACGCTCACGAAGGCTCAGGCGGGGAAGCGGATCACGCTGACCGTCACCGGGACGAAGACCGGATACACCACCGCGAGCCGGACCTCCGCCGCGACGGCGGTCGTGGGACGGTGACGGGCGCGGGCTGTCCCCCGCCCGCCACCGTGTCTCAGACCTCGCGCTTGCGGCGAGGAGCGATGCGCAGGACGGCGGTCCCCGCAGCGATGAGGGCGAAGGCCGCGAGGGCCAGCCAGACCGAGTCGAACCCGGTCATGGCGAGCGTTCCGGCACCGACTCCGGCTCCGGCGGCTGTTCCGATGTGGTTGTACATGTCTCTCTCTCTGTCTCACCAGTCGCGCTGACGGCGTGTCAGCGCATCCAGGTAGGCCTTGGTGTGGACGACCTGCAGGAACAGGTCGACGACGAGCTCGTACATCGACGCGGCGGCGAGCATGTACCGCCAGCCGCGGTCGCGGACCGTGACGATCCGCTCGACGACGAAGATCGCTGTGACGGCCAGCCAGAAGGGCTGGAAGCTCAGCTCGCCCCAGCCGACGGCGTAGACGATCGTGGCGAGGTAGACGTACGTGATGATGCAGCCGAGCATGGTGAGCAGCTGGCGCCCCCAGTAGGGAGCCGTGACCCGCGTGAAGCCGTACTGCACGCAGTTCTCGACCGCCCCGCGCTTCCAGCGCAGGCGCTGACGCCACAGGTCGCCCCAGGTCGGCATGACCTCGGTGACGAGGGTGCAGCCGGCGGGGCTCAGCACGTCGTAGCCGAGGTGGCGGATCGCGAACGTGAGCTCGTTGTCCTCGGTGAGGACGGTGGTGTCGTAGATGCCGCCGATGCCGTCTCCGGAGGGGAGGGAGCCGGCCAGGCGGGCCGCGCTGATGCGGCGCATGACGGCGACCTGCAGCACGGCCGCGGTCCCGGTGACGACGAGGCACTTCCCGTTCAGCCTGCGCACGTCGCGGGCGTAGCGCGCGTACTCGTTGCGCTGGAGGTGGCCGACGAAGCCGCCGCCCTCACCGCCGCGGAACACTCCTCCGACCGCCCCGATGCCGCCGTGCAGCTTGCCGCGCGCGATCTCGAGGAACCCGGGGTCGAGCGCGGAGTCGGCGTCCTGCACGAGCACCAGGTCGTCGTCCCGCAGCCCCGGAAGGACCTCGGCGAGGAACTGGTTGAGGCCGCCCGCCTTCTTGTGGCTGTTCCCGACGGTCACGAACACCTCGGCCCCGTGCGCGAGGGCGATTTCGACCGTGGCGTCGGTGCAGTTGTCGGCGATGACGACGATCCGGTCCGGCGGCCAGGTCTGCCGGCGCAGGCCCTCGATCGCCGCGGCGATCCCGGCCTCCTCGTTGTGGGCGGGGAGGGCGGCGACCAGGTCGCCGATGCGCGACGAGGCGCGGCGGCCGCTGCGGGGCCTGGTGCGGGCGATCGGGGTGGTCGCCGGAGGCAGCCGGTCGGTGTCGAGGGCGGGGAGCGCAGTGCGCTCGAGGACCGCAGCGGGGGCCGGCGGACGCTCCAGGAGCGCGGTCGGTGCGGCCGGACGCTCCAGCAGCGTGGTCGCGGCGGCTGGACGCTCGAGGACAGCGGCCGGCACGACCGGGCGCTCGACCACCGCAGCGGGGACGGCCGGGCGCTCGAGGAGCGCGGCCGGTGCGGCCGGCGCGGCCGGACGCTCCAGCACCGTGGTCGGCGCAGCCGGCACCGACATCGCTCCAGCAGGCAGCGCGGACGCGAGGCGGCGCGGAGCGGAGACCCGTTCGCGCCCGGGGCGGGCGGCACGGCGTCCGGGGAGGGGGCGCGCTGCCGCCTCGTCGTGCGCCTCCCAGGTCGCCCGGCGACGGGGAGCCGTCGACCCGTCCGCGCCGTGGCCGGGCTGTGTGCGCATGACTGTTCCTCTCCGCGGCCGGGGCCGATGTGCGCTGATGAGCGCCCGCGCGGAACGGAGGTCGTCGCCGGGGTGGGCGCGACCCGAGTGAGGAACGGCGTCCGACGGGGGGATCGGAGCAGGGCCTGACAGAGGACAGCATCGGGGGGTGCTGCGATCAATGTAGGGGCACGGAGATGATGGAAGCAAGTGAAATTTGTCCCCCTAAAGGGGCGACGCAAGGCCCTTGCGGCATATTCACCGTCGTCGTAGCCGGTCAGGTGGCTCGTCGAGCCTCCTCGCCATCCGGTCCACGCCCTTCCCGCGCCGCCTCACGGCGGGCCGTTCGGGGGTCGGCGGCGCTCTTGTGCGCCGGGCCGCCGGGGTCCACCATCGAGCGACGGCCTGCACCCGGGGCGGCCGCACCCGACGGGTCAGGGGCGCCATGCGGTCGCGAGGTCTGCTCTTCTGCCTGATCCCGCCGATCCTCTGGGGCGGCATGCTCCCGGTCGCGGACAGCATCGCGGCGACCGTCGACTCCTTCTACATGACCCTCATCCGCTACACCGCCGCCGCGGTCGTCCTGGCCGTGCTGCTCGCCCGGGCGGAGGGGCTGCGCGCCTTCCGGCTCGACGGCCGCGGGTGGCGTCTGGCGCTGCTCGGCGCCTCCGGATTCGCCGGCTTCGGCCTACTCGCCTTCACGGCTCTGCGGTTCACCTCGGCCCCGAACGTCAGTCTGATGATGGGGATGATGCCCGCCATCGGGGCGGTGCTCGCGAGCATCGGCGCCCGGCGCCTCCCGCCGTCGGCCACCGTCGGCTGCATCCTGCTCGCGCTCGTAGGAGTCGCGCTCGTCGTCACCCGCGGCGACGTCGCCCTCCTCCTCGACGGCGAGCTGGGGTTCGGCGAGCTGCTCGTCCTGCTCGGCGCGATCTGCTGGGTCGTCTACACGCGCGGAGCCGCGGCCTTCCCCGGCTGGTCGGCGCTGCGGTACTCGACGCTCACCACCGCGCTCGGCTGCCCCTCGATCGCCGTCGCGGTCGCCGTCGCGACGGCCACCGGCTCCGCGCACCCGCCGACCGGCACCGAGGTGCTCGCGGCCTGGCCGCAGCTGGCCTACCTGATCCTCCTGGCCGGCGTCGTCGCCGTGCTGCTGTGGAACACGGGCATCAAGCTGCTCGGCGCCCTCAACGGCACGCTCTTCCAGAACCTCGTCCCGGTGACGACCTTCGCGATCAGCATGGCGGGCGGCTACCGGCCGGGTCCCGTCGCCCTCCTCGGCGCGGCGATCGTCGTGACGGCGCTGCTGCTCAACAACTGGGCGACGCGGCGCGCGGCCGCGGTCGCCGCACATCCCGTCCCGGTCGCGGCTCCGGTGCCCTGAGCCCCCGACCGGTCGCCGCGTAGCGCTGGGCGCAGACGACCACGGCGAGCGCCGTCTCGAGCAGGTCGCCTCCGTAGAACAGCAGGAGCGCGGCCTGCCGACCGGTCTCGTCCGGCGCCTGGGCGGAGAGCACGGTCGCGAGCAGCGCGTGCGCGGCGATGCCCGCTCCGAGCACGCCCAGGCGCAGGCCGAACGGGGCGCGGTGCGGGTCCGGGTCGACTCCGGCGAGCGCCGCCGTCAGCAGGCAGCCGCTGAGCAGGAAGTGCACGCCGAGCGCGAGGTGCAGCAGCGGATCGGCGTGCGCGGCGGCGAGCAGTCCGGTCGCGTGCACGAGCCAGAGGGAGCCGATCGAGAGCAGGAGCGCCGTCACCGGGTGGGCGAGGAGACGGGCCGGGCGGCTCCGGAGCAGCCGCGAGAGCCGTCGGGCCGCGGCGACGTCGAGCGCACGCAGGGCCAGGGTGACCGGGGCCGAGAGCACCAGGAGGAGCGGCGCGAGCATCCCGAGGACCAGGTGCGTCAGCATCGCCCCGCGCGGATCCGCGTGCGACCACTCCGCGAGCGGACCCGTGAAGCAGAGCGCCGCGGTCGCGAGCCCGCCGAGGAGCAGGGCGGTGCGGCGGAGCGGCCACGGCCGTCCGCGCCGCCGCTCGAGTGCCGCGGCGCCCCCTCCGAGCGCCGCCGCGGCGGCCAGCGGGACCAGGAGCAGCAGCCCCGGGTCGAGCAGGGCGTGGTCGGCGTGCGGAGTCACGCCGTCGCGCGCCGTCGCCGCGGCAGGAGGAGGAGCCCCGCCGCGAGGAGCACCGCTCCGGAGGCGATCCAGGCGGAGTCGTAGAGCAGCAGGTCGACGTCGTAGCGCACCTGGTGCACGCGGAGCAGCTTGTGGTCGACGACTCCGTCCCACAGCTGGAACAGCCCCGCCCCCGTGAGCCCGCGGCCCACGCCGTGCGCGGACGCAGGGCGGATCGGCGCCGCGCATCGGCGAGCAGGAAGCCGCCGCCGACGAGCGCGAGGATCTCGGCCGCGTGCAGCAGCCCGTCCGAGAGGAGCCCGATCGCCGGAGTGGAGCGGTCGTAGAAATGGTGCCAGGCGAGGATCTGGTGGAAGACGATCTCGTCGACGGCCGCCATGAGCCCGACTCCGATCAGGACGGCGCCCTGGAAGGCCCGGTCACCGCGGAGTCGCCGGCCGCTCCGCCGCATCCGGTCCCCTCCCGATCGAGTGCCGGGGCCTCGGGATCCCGAGACCCCCGCGCCTCCTCCCGAGGCCCCGCCATCAGGGAAGCGGACGCGCGGATCGCGGCCTAGAGGGTTGACTCCTCCGGGCGTCGCCGTGCGGGCCCCTTCGCTACGGGCCGGGCACACCGGGCGCAACCCCGTGCGAGGGACCGCACCCGTTCGGGAGAGTAGAGGCATGCAGCAGCTGACCTACGCCTCCAAGAGCTTCGTGACCACCGACGCCGTGACCGAGGCCCTCCTCGACCTAGTGACCGCGATCGACCGCCAGGAGCACTCCGAAGCGGTCACGGTCCCGGCCTTCACCGAGGACGGCGAGCTCATCGAGGCGAAGATGACGCTCGATGCGAGCAGCGAGCTGGTCGCCGTGCCCGTCGAGGTCTCCATCAAGGACGAGGAGTCGACCACCGGCGCCGTCGAGGCCGCCGTCGAGGACATCCGCTCCCGCATCAAGAGCAACCGCGCCACGATCGCGCGCCCCGTGATCGACGAGGACCCGGAGCCCTACAACTACGAGGAGTTCTGAGCCGCCGCCTGCGCGCCTCCGCGCCTCCGCGCTGAGTCGCCCGGATCTGCTCGCGATACGCCGCAGCGGCCAGCCGATCCGGGCACCTCAGCGCAGGTCCTCCCTACGCGCCTCTTGACCCGCTGGTCCGCAGGGAGTCGGATGAGGGCGTGCGCGCGCTGGTCCCCGTCTCCGATCCGTGGTCCGTCGACGGCAGCGGGCGGACGAACGACGGGCCGGTCGACGACCTCGCGGTCCGCGCCGAGCGGCACGGAGGCTCGTACTCGGTCCGGACGCTGCGGCTGACCGGTGTCCGCCTCGGGCCGCGCGGCTCGGTGCACGGAGTGGTCACCGACCCGGTCGCGACGGCCGCGCTCGCGATCGGCTCGCTCCTCCTCTCGGCGATCCCCGCGGGCCTGCCCGGGGACCGGACGCGAGCGGCGATGATGGCCGCGGAGGCGCGGGCTCAGGAGCTGGCCGCCGACCGGCCCGCGTGGGAGGTGAGCGCCCTCCCCCTCGACGGCGTCGACTACGCGCTCTTCACCCGCACCCTGCCCGAGGGCGCGGTCGCCCACGCCGACCTCGGCTGGGCCGTCGTCGCGCTGTGGAGCACCGGCCCGCTCCCCGCGGGCCCCTTCCACCTGCTCGAGGTCCCCGACGAGCCCGTCCCGCGCTGAGTCGCCCGGATCGGCTCGCGACACGCTGCAGCGGGGAGCCGATCCGGGCGACTCAGCGAGCGGGTCAGCGCGATCAGCGCAGGGTCACGCGCCCGCGACCGTGGAGCCGCGCACCAGCAGCTCGGTCGGCAGCAGCGTCACGCGCTGGACCTCCTCGCCGGCCAGGAGGCGCACCAGCACGTCCGCCATCGCCTCGCCGAGGCCTGTGGAGGGCTGTCGCACCGTGGTGAGGCGCGGCTCGCTCGCCTCGGCGAAGTAGTCGCCGTCGAAGCCCGCGAGCGCGATGTCGCCCGGCACCGTGAGGCCGCGCTCGCGCAGCGCCGTCAGGGCGCCCGCCGCCATCTGGTCGTTGGAGGCGAAGACCGCGTCGATCGGCCGGCCGGAGTCGAGCAGGCGGCGCATCGCGGACGCGCCGTCCTCGGGCGAGTAGTCGCCGTACTCGACGAGCGAGTCGTCGAGGCCCGCGGCGGTGACGGCCGAGCGCCAGCCGGCCAGGCGGTCGATCGCGGCCGGCATGTCCTGACGGCTCGCGATCATCGCCGGGGCCGTGCGGCCGAGGCCCAGGAGGTGCTCGGTGACCGTGCGCGCCGCTCCGGTGTTGTCGACGTCGACGAAGTAGCTGCCGCCCTCCTCCGTCAGCGGCCGCCCGCCGAAGACCACGGGGAGGGAGGCGCCGAGCTGCGCGTAGGAGTGGTCGCCGCTGTGGTGCGAGACGACGAGCGCGCCGTCGACGTTGCCGCCGAGCAGGTAGCGCCGCGTCTTCTCGGGCGCCGCCTCCGAAGCGATGACGATCGTGAGCGTGTACTCCGTGCCGACGAACGCCATCGCAGCGCCCTGCACGACCGAGGCGAGGAACGGATCCGCGAACACCTTCGCCGCCGACTCCGGCACCACCAGCGCGACGGTCTGCGTGCGACGGCTGGCGAGGGAGCGCGCGGCGCGGTTGGGCACGTAGCCGAGCTGCTCGATCGCGGCGAGCACGGCCGTCCGGGCGCCGTCCTTCACGCGCGGGGAGTCGTTGACCACCCGGCTGACCGTGGCGCGGGAGACTCCGGCCAGAGCGGCGACGGCTTCGAGGGTCGGGGCGGCCGAGACGGCGTCGTGGGTCATGCAGGCCTTCCTCGCGGGTGCCTCCGAGGCTAGCCGAGCGCCGGAGCAGCGGGCCCGTGGACCGCGTCCTCGGCGCGAAGGGGCGCGGATCGCGGCCATTCGGGGGTGATCCGGCGGTGAACCGGGCCCCGCGACGGTCAGCGCCCGCGACGGCGACAGGCAGCCCCGCGACGGTCAGCGTCCGCGACGGAGGCGCGCGAGGAGGCTCCGGAGCCGCTCGGCCTGCCGGTCGGTGAAGTCGTTCGACAGCCGGAGCGCCTCGCTCGTCGGATCCGCCCCGTTCGCGACGTCGCGGATGGCGCGCAGCGCCTGCTCCGACGGCGTCGGCCCGTCCCCCGGACGCGGCTGCGCCGACCCGCTCGAGGGGTCCTCGTCGCGCCGGTCGTTCGGCTCCATGTCGCCTCCTCTGCGTCAGCCTAGGCGGCAGGTACGAGGCCGGGGTCCTCGCCCGCCTCACGCCGGATCGAGCGGCAGCGGACGCATCCGCCCCCGGACCCGGGGCACCACGGCCCCGGGCCCGAGGCCCCCGTCCCGCGGTCCGATGTCCCCCGACCCGCTCCCGCGGGAGCCTTCGGGCGTCAGCCCTTCACCGCTCCGCTCATGATTCCCGCGATGAGCTGGCGCCCGGCGAGCAGGAACAGCACCAGCAGCGGGATCACCGAGAGCACGGCGCCGGCGAGCACGATCGAGTAGTCGACGTAGTAGCCCGACTGCAGCTGCGCGAGCGCCGTCTGCAGGGTCGGATTCGTCGGGCTGAGGACGATCAGCGGCCAGAGGAAGTCGGTCCACGCCATCATGAACGTGAAGAGCCCGAGGATCGCCATCGCAGGCCGCGCGGCCGGGACCGCGACGGTGAGGAACGTCCGGAACTGGTTGGCTCCGTCCACGCGCGCCGCCTCGATCAGCTCGTCCGGGATCACGTCGACCAGGTACTGCCGCATGAAGAACACGCCGAACGCGGTGACCAGCGTCGGCACGATCACGGCGCCGAGCGAGCCCGTCCAGCCGAGCTGCCGCATCAGGATGAACAGCGGGATGATGCCCAGCTGCGTCGGGATCGCCATGGTCGCGACGACTCCGATCATCAGACCGTCGCGCCCGCGGAACCGCAGCTTCGCGAAGGCGTAGCCGGCGAGCGTCGAGAACGACACGACCGAGAGGGTGATGATCCCCGAGACGAGGACGCTGTTCAGCAGCGCCGTCCAGAACGGGATCGCCGTCAGCACCTGCGAGGCGTTGGCGAGGAAGTTGCCGCCCGGGACGAGCGGGAGGGTCTCGCTGCGGGTCGCGTTGGAGCCGCTCGCCACGACGAACGACCACCACAGCGGGTAGGTCGAGCCGAGGATGAACGCGCTCAGCAGCCCGTAGGTGAGGAAGCCGGGCCGGTCGACGCGGCCGGCGCGGGAGGCGCGGACGCGGCGCACCGGGAAGACGGCGGAGGTGGCGGGGGCGGTCATCGCTCGCTCTCGTTCTGGCCGAGGCCGGTGGTGGTGAGCAGGGGGTCCGCGGCGGCGATCTCGTCGGCGGTCGCCCGGCGGGTGGCGCGCCGCTTCGAGATCCGGTTCTCGACGGAGGCGATCCGCCGCGAGATCGCGAAGTTCAGCAGGCCGATCAGCACGATCAGGAGGAACAGCAGCCACGCGATCGCCGCCGCCTCGCCGAAGTTCTGGCGGAAGAACGCCATCTCCCAGAGGTAGAGGACGGTGGTCTGGAACTGCCGGTCCGAGCCGCCGATGCCGCCCGCGTTCGACACGTCGAACAGGCGCGGCTCCGCGAAGATCTGCAGGCCGCCGATGGTGGCGGTGATGATCACGAAGATCAGGGTCGGCCGGATGCTGGGGATCGTGATCGAGCGGAAGCGGCGGAAGGCGTTCGCTCCGTCGATCGCGGCCGACTCGTGCAGCTCGCGGGGCACCGCCTGCATGGCGGCGAGGAGGATGAGGGCGTTGTAGCCGGTCCAGCGCCAGTTGACCATCGTCGCGATCGCGACATGGCTGGCGAGGCGGTCGTTCGTCCACTCGATCGGGCCGATGCCCACGAGGCCGATCAGATTGTTGATCAGGCCCTCCTGGTCGCTGAACACGCTCGAGAAGATCAGCGCGACCGCGACCGGCGAGACGATGTACGGCAGCAGGACGCTCATCCGCCAGAAGGTGCTGGCGCGCAGCGCCTGGTCGAGGGCGGCCGCGAGCAGCAGCGCGACGGCGAGCTGCGGGATCGTGGAGAGCAGGAAGATGCTCAGCGTGTTGACGATCGAGTTCCAGAAGAAGCGGTCGCCGAGCACGGCCGCGAAGTTCGCGAACCCGACGAAGTCGCCCTGGCCCTGCAGCAGCTGCCAGTCGTAGAGCGACACGACGAGCGTGTAGACCAGCGGGAACGCGCCGGTGAGCGCGAAGAGCAGGAAGAACGGTGAGATGTAGAGGTAGGGCGAGGCCTTCACGTCGAAGCGGCTCGCGCGCTGGCGGAAGGTCAGCGGGAGTCGGGGCGCCGGGCGCCGCTTCCCCGCGGGGGGCGTCGCCGTGGCCGACGGGGTGAGTGTGCTCGTCATGGCGCTCTCTTCGAGGTCGAGTCGGAGTCGGAAGGGATGCGGCGGGGGTGCCGGGAGGCCCGGCCGCGCGGGACCGGGAGGTCCGGTGGCGGCCGGACCTCCCGGATCGGGTGGGCGTCGGCCCGGAGGGGTCAGCCCCCGGGCGTCGGCCCGACCGGATCAGTCGACGAGCTCACCGAGGAGCTGGAGCGCCTCGTTCCAGCCCTCCTCACCGTCGATCTCGCCGCGGTCGACCTTCTGCAGGACCGGTCCGAAGACGTTCTCCTGGATCAGCGAGTCGTCCGGGCCCTTGTACTGGGCGACGACGCCCTCGGCGCGCTGCGCGAGGATCGCGCCGGTCGGGGAGTCGTTCATGCCGGGGTCGGGAGCGGCCGCGGAGGCGAGCTCCTTCTGCGCGTCGAGGGTGCTCGGGAACGGTCCGGCCGCCTCGAACGCCGTGAGCTGCTGCTCCGGCTCGCTGAGCCAGGAGGCGAGCGCGGCGGCCTCGGCGGGGTGCTTCGACTGGGTCGGGACCGAGAGGAACGAGCCGCCCCAGTTGGCGGGGCCGCCGGGGAAGACGTCGGCGAAGTCCCAGCCGGTGGCCTCGGCGTTCCCGCCGCCGGCCTCGACGTTGCTCTTCAGCGTGCCGAACATCCAGCCCGGGCAGACGAAGGTGGCGAAGGTCTGATCGGTGAACGACGTGCCCTTGTTCCAGTCCCACGCCTTCTGCGCGGCCGAGAGGCCGGAGGCGGTGGCGTCGGTCAGCTGGCCCCAGCGCTCCTCGAGCTCCGGGTTGCCCTCGATGTTCAGCTCGCCGTCGGAGGTGTAGTACCCCTCGGGCAGCTGGTTGACCATGGCGTTCCAGACGAATCCGGAGTGGTCGAACCAGGCCTTGCCGGTGGCGTCGTGGTACTTCTGGCCGGCTGCGAAGTAGTCGTCCCAGGTCGCGTCCGGTCCGCCGAGCATCTCGGCGACGGCGGCGCGGTCGGTGGGCATGCCCGCGGCCTCGAAGGCGGCGGTGCTGTAGCAGAGGCCCTCGGGTCCGATGTCGGTGCCGTAGCCGATGACACGACCCTCGGGGTCGGTCGCCTGCTCGTACTTCCAGTCGACCCAGTCGGCCTTGCGGTCCTCGATACCGTGGTCGCGCAGGTCGACGAACTGGTCCGAGACCTCCATGACGGAGCCGAGCCAGCCCTCCTCGATGGCGACGACGTCAGCGAGGCCGGAGCCGGCGGCGAGCTTGGTGAACGCGTCGGTCCGCGCGTTTCCGCCGGTGTCGATGTTGTTCGGGACGATGGTGATCCCGGGGTTGGCGGCCTCGTACTCGTCGTAGAGCTCGTCGAAGCCCATGGCGTTGAACGTGGTGACGGTCAGCTCGATCTCGCCGCCCTCGGAGGCGTCGGATCCCGACGAGCAGCCGGTGACGATCAGGGCGAGGGCCGAGGCGCCGGCGATCGCCGCGGCGATCCTGGTGCGTCGTGAATGGGACACGGTCACTCCTTCGTGATGGTGATGAGGGCACCCCTGGGAGCGCTCTCACGCGTGCTGTTCCGCTTATGTGAGAGCGCTCTCACGAGGTGTGCGGCGAGCTTACGCACGGCCCTGCGACGAGGTCAAGCGTTTTCGTGAGAGCGCTCTCCGGATTTTCGGGTCGGCGCCCAGCAAAGCCGTGGGAGGCCTCCGTGTCAGCTCCCCGCCTGCTTCGCCACCTGCCCCGATGGCGGGCATCATCCCCATCATCAGACTGACGTTCGGGGCCGAGGTGAACCGCAGAGCCGTGAAGGCGA
>NZ_PSUG01000038.1:0-38832 GCF_002931755.1 Rathayibacter sp. AY2B3
CGCACCGCGTGTCGAGCGACCAGGCGCTCATCCGCGCCGGCCGGGACAGCGCCGTGGTGCGCGCCCGCCGACCGCTCTCCCACTGTCGGCCAGGCCTTCGTCCCGGATCTCGGTACGCCCCTGCCGGGCTACTCGATCACCATGACCGGCGGCTCCCCGCCCCCGACTCCGAGGCCGCCCGCGTCTACCGCCACCTCAAGGAGGTGTTCGGCGCCGACGGCCCGCGCCGCATCCGGAAGACCGTCGAGCGCGCCGAGCCCAAGGGTGACGCGATCCCGTTCGGCAAGGGCCGCGACCCGCACGACCTGGGCGACGTCCTCGACTCCCTCACCGTGAAGCTCGGCTGGACGGCGCCCTTGGCGCAGGGCGACCTCATGTCGTCGTGGACGGCGATCGCCGGCGAGGAGACCGCGAAGCACTCGACTCCGGTGGGCGTCGTCGACGGCGTGCTGACCGTCGCGTGCGAGTCGACCGCGTGGTCGACGCAGCTCCGGCTGATGCGGATCGAGATCATGAACCACATCGCGGTGAACTTCCCCGAGGCGGGGATCGCGTCGATCCGTTTCCAGGGCCCGGACGTCCCGAACTGGAAAAAGGGTCCCAGGTCGATTCCAGGGCGTGGTCCGCGCGACACCTACGGCTGAGGACGCATTTTCGGTCGACCGCCGATCTTTCGCGCCTCAGATCGCCGTCCAGCGCTTTGGATCGACCCGGTACGCGGTAGAATGGAGGGCCGCCGAACCGCAGTGACGCCGCCGCGCGGGCGATCTCCAGATCACCGTGCGCGTCGCGACGGACCGTCAGAGGAGAACTCCACAGCTATGACTCACGAGCCGAACGACTCCACGTCACCCGCAGCGAACGACCTGGACGCGAACGGCTCAGCAGCCCCCTCCGCTCCGCACGAGAGCATGTCGACCAAGTCGTCCGGCGACTACGGTGCGAACCAGATCCAGGTCCTCGAGGGCCTCGAGGCCGTCCGCAAGCGCCCCGGCATGTACATCGGATCCACGGGTCCGCGCGGTCTGCACCACCTGGTCTACGAGATCGTCGACAACGCCGTCGACGAGGCGCTCGCGGGCTACTGCGACAACATCGAGATCCTGATGCGCGCAGACGGAGGCGTCACCGTCTCCGACAACGGTCGCGGCATCCCGGTCGACATGCACCCGACCGAGGGCATCTCCACGGTCGAGCTGGTCCTCACCGTGCTGCACGCCGGCGGCAAGTTCGGCGGCGGCGGCTACGCGGTCTCCGGCGGCCTGCACGGCGTCGGCTCCTCCGTGGTCAACGCGCTGTCGACGCGCCTCGACGTCGAGGTCAAGCGCCAGGGCGCCGTGTACCGGATGAGCTTCACCGACGGAGTGCCGGACGCCCCGCTCGAGAAGGGCGAGGCCAGCGACGAGACCGGCACGACGATCACCTTCTGGCCCAACGCGGGCATCTTCGAGACGGTCGAGTTCGACTACGAGACCCTGCGCGCGCGCTTCCAGCAGATGGCGTTCCTCAACAAGGGGCTGCGCATCGCGCTGACCGACGAGAACGAGGTCGAGTTCGAGGGGGAGGGCGAGAACGAGACCGAGGGCGACCGGACCGACGTCTTCCACTACGAGAAGGGCCTCGTCGACTACGTCGAGTACATCAACTCGCTGAAGAAGTCGGACCTCGTGCACTCCGAGATCATCGACTTCGAGTCCGAGGACACCGAGCGCCGCATCTCGCTCGAGGTCGCGATGCAGTGGACCACGGCCTACACCGAGAGCGTCCACACCTACGCGAACACCATCAACACCCACGAGGGCGGCACCCACGAGGAGGGCTTCCGCGCCGCGCTGACCACGCTGGTCAACCGCTACGCGCGCGCGAACAACCTCCTCAAGGAGAAGGACGAGAACCTCTCGGGCGACGACATCCGCGAGGGCCTCACCGCCGTCGTCTCGATCAAGCTCGGCGAGCCGCAGTTCGAGGGCCAGACCAAGACCAAGCTCGGCAACACCGAGGCGAAGGCGTTCGTGCAGCGCGTCGCCGGCGAGCAGCTGGCCGACTGGTTCGACCGCAACCCGAGCCAGGCCAAGGACATCATCCGCAAGGCGATCCAGGCGGCCTCGGCCCGCATGGCGGCGCGGAAGGCGCGCGAGACCGCCCGCCGCAAGGGCCTGCTCGAGGGCGGCGGCATGCCGGGCAAGCTCAAGGACTGCCAGTCCAAGGACCCGTCGATCTCCGAGATCTTCATCGTCGAGGGCGACTCGGCCGGCGGATCCGCAGTGCAGGGCCGCAACCCCGAGACGCAGGCGATCCTCCCCCTGCGCGGCAAGATCCTCAACGTCGAGAAGGCCCGACTCGACCGCGCTCTCGGCAACAACGAGGTCCAGGCGATGATCACGGCGTTCGGCGCCGGCATCGGCGAGGACTTCAACCCCGACAAGGCGCGGTACCACAAGATCATCCTGATGGCCGACGCCGACGTCGACGGCCAGCACATCACGACGCTGCTGCTGACGCTCCTCTTCCGCTACATGCGCCCGCTGATCGACCTCGGCTACGTCTACCTCGCGCAGCCGCCGCTGTACCGCCTGAAGTGGTCGAACTCCCCGCACGAGTACGTCTACAGCGACCGCGAGCGCGACGCCCTGATCGCGCACGGCTCGGCGACCAACAAGCGCATGCCCAAGGAGAACGGCATCCAGCGCTACAAGGGCCTCGGCGAGATGGACTACAAGGAGCTGTGGGAGACCACGATGGACCCCGCCACGCGGACCCTCCTCCAGGTCACGCTCGATGACGCGGCCGCAGCCGACGAGATCTTCTCCACCCTCATGGGCGAGGACGTCGAATCCCGCCGCTCCTTCATCCAGAAGAATGCGAAGGACGTCCGTTTCCTGGACATCTGACCGCTCAGCGTGGCGGCGCCCGGATCGCACCGCGATCCGAAAGGCGGCAGCCCCGCGGCACACGGCCGCGGCCCCGGCCACCTGCAGGACGTGACGGCGGCCCTCAATGGGCCGCACCAACACCGCCGAACCGCCACCCGCTCCCCACTCGCCCCACACCACCCACCGACACCTGACACCCAGCGCGACCGCCGCCCCCGCTCCTCCGGGGCACGGACCCACCTGAGAGACCAGAGACCATGGCAGAAGAACCCACCACCCCCACCGGCCCGGACGAGAGCGACGACATCGTCACCGAGACCGGTGTGGTGATCCACGGTCACGACAAGATCGAGCCGGTCGACCTGCAGCTCGAGATGCAGCGCTCCTACCTCGACTACGCGATGAGCGTCATCGTCGGCCGCGCCCTGCCGGAGGTGCGCGACGGCTTGAAGCCCGTGCACCGCCGCGTGATCTACGCCATGTACGACGGCGGCTACCGCCCGGACAAGGCGTTCTCGAAGTGCTCGCGCGTCGTCGGCGACGTGATGGGCCAGTTCCACCCGCACGGCGACTCCGCGATCTACGATGCGCTGGTCCGCCTGGTGCAGCCGTGGAGCCTCCGCTACCCGCTCGCGCTCGGGCAGGGCAACTTCGGCTCCCCCGGCAACGACGGCGCGGCCGCCCCTCGGTACACCGAGACCAAGATGGCGCCGCTCGCGCTCGAGATGGTCCGCGACATCGACAAGAACACCGTCGACTTCCAGGACAACTACGACGGCCGCACGCGCGAGCCCGCGATCCTGCCGGCCCGGTTCCCGAACCTGCTGGTCAACGGCTCCGTCGGCATCGCGGTCGGCATGGCGACCAACATCCCGCCGCACAACCTGCGCGAGGTCGCCGCCGGTGCGAAGTGGGCGCTCGAGAACCCGGACGCGACGCGCGAGGAGCTCCTCGAGGCGCTGCTGCAGCGGATCAAGGGACCCGACTTCCCCACCGGTGCGCAGATCCTCGGCGTCCGCGGCATCCAGGACGCCTACCGCACCGGCCGCGGCTCCATCACGATGCGCGCCGTCGTCTCCATCGAGGAGATCCAGGGCCGCACCTGCCTCGTCGTCACCGAGCTGCCGTACCAGGTGAACCCGGACAACCTGGCGATCAAGATCGCCGAGCTGGTCAAGGACGGGCGCGTCTCGGGCATCGCCGACATCCGCGACGAGACCTCCGGTCGCACCGGCCAGCGCCTCGTCGTCGTCCTCAAGCGCGACGCCGTGGCGAAGGTGGTTCTGAACAACCTCTACAAGCACACGCCGCTGCAGGAGAACTTCGGCGCGAACATGCTCGCGATCGTCGACGGCATCCCGCGCACGCTCTCGCTGGACGGCTTCATCCGCGCCTGGGTCGACCACCAGGTCGAGGTCATCGTGCGCCGCACCCAGTACCTCCTCGACGAGGCGGAGGCGCGGATCCACATCCTGCGCGGCTACCTCAAGGCGCTCGACGCGCTCGACGAGGTCATCGCCCTCATCCGCCGCTCCCCCACCGTCGAGGAGGCGCGCGACGGCCTGATGGAGCTGCTCGACATCGACGAGGTGCAGTCCCGCGCCATCCTCGACATGCAGCTGCGCCGCCTCGCGGCCCTCGAGCGCCAGAAGATCATCGACGAGCACGACCGGATCCAGGCCGAGATCGAGGACTACAAGTCGATCCTCGCGAGCCCGGAGCGCCAGCGCACCATCATCTCGGACGAGCTCGACGAGATCGTGGACCGCTTCGGCGACGACCGCCGCACCGAGATCCTCTTCGGGTTCGACGGCGACATGAGCGTCGAGGACCTGATCCCCGAGGAGGAGATGGTCGTCACCGTCACCCGCGGCGGCTACCTCAAGCGCACCCGGAGCGACTCCTACCGGGCCCAGCACCGCGGCGGCCGCGGCGTGCGCGGTGCGCAACTGAAGGCCGACGACATCGTCGAGCACTTCTTCGTCACCACCACGCACCACTGGCTCCTGTTCTTCACGAACACCGGCCGCGTGTACCGCGCCAAGACCTACGAGCTGCAGGAGGCCGGCCGCGACGCCAAGGGCCAGCACATCGCGAACCTGCTCGCGCTGGAGCCGGGGGAGCAGATCGCGCAGATCCTCGACATCCGCGACTACGAGGCGGCCCGCTACCTCGTCCTCGCCACGCGCGACGGTCTCGTGAAGAAGACGGCCCTCTCGGAGTACGACACGAACCGCTCCGGCGGCATCATCGCGATCAAGCTGCGCGACGGCGACGAGCTCGTCTCGGCGCTCCTGGTGGAGGAGGACAGCGACGTGCTGCTGGTCTCCCGCAAGGGCATGTCGATCCGCTTCACCGCGTCCGACGAGGCGCTGCGTCCGATGGGCCGCTCCACCTCCGGTGTCCGCGGCATGTCGTTCCGCGGGGAGGACCGCCTCCTCGACGCCAACGTCGTCAGCGACGAGGGCTTCGTGTTCGTGGTCACCGAGGGCGGCTACGCCAAGCGCACCGCGGTCGACCAGTACCGACTCCAGGGACGCGGCGGCCTGGGCATCAAGGTGGCCAAGCTGGAGGAGAAGCGCGGCGACCTCGTGGGCGCCATCATCACCGGAGAGGACGACGAGGTGCTCGTCGTGCTCGCCAGCGGCAAGGTGGTACGCTCTGCGGTGGCCGAGGTACCGGCCAAGGGTCGCGACACCATGGGAGTCGTCTTCGCACGATTCGCTGAGGACGACCGCATCATCGCACTCGCCAAGAACACCGAACGCAATCTCGACGCCCAGGACGAGGATCCCGACGCCGCGGCGCCGGCCGAGTCCGCTCCGGTGTCGGAGGAGGATGGGTCCGTAGATGAGTAGCACCGTCGCCGAGAAGCTCGCCAGGAAGTCCGCGAAGAGCCCGGCGGCGAAGCAGGTCCGCCTGAAGCTCGTCTACGTCGACTTCTGGTCGGCCGTGAAGCTCTCGTTCCTGCTGGGCCTGACGCTCGCGATCATCACGATCGTGGTCGTCTACCTGGTCTACACGGTCCTGGCCCAGACGGGCGTGTTCGACGAGGTCAACGGCCTCGTGCAGGACATCGCCGGCGCGGAGGCGTTCGACCTCAACACGATCATCTCGCTGCCGCAGGTCATGGGCTTCGCGATCGTCGTCGCGGTGCTGAACACCATCGTCACCACCGCGCTCGGCGCGATCGTGGCGCTGCTGTACAACCTCAGCGTCAAGATCACCGGCGGCCTCCTGGTCGGCTTCACCAACCAGTAGGGCGCACGGTCCGGCCGATTGGGATTCCTGCTCGATGTCGGGTAGAGTCTCCTCTGGCCATTCCGGGGGTATAGCTCAGGCGGTTAGAGCGCTTCACTGATAATGAAGAGGTCCCAGGTTCAAGTCCTGGTACCCCCACCCGGTCCGAACGGCCCGTCACCTCGCGGTGGCGGGCCGTTCGACTCTCGGAGACGGGTCATCCCATCTCCGGCCCGGGGCCTTAGCTCAGTTGGTAGAGCGCCTGCTTTGCAAGCAGGATGTCAGGAGTTCGAATCTCCTAGGCTCCACACTTCCTCTCCCCTCACGGGTGCGCCTTTTCGCAGGATCCTCTGCTCGGACAGCCGAGCCGCCCGCTCAGCGGTCCGTGCAGGCGAGACCGAGGAACTGCTGCACCGAGAGGGTCTCGGACGTCCCGTCGCGGATGTCGCCGACGATGATCTCGCCGACGGAGAGAGTGTCGAACTGCTCGGCCGTGAAGACGACCGGACGGGCGAGCACGGAGCGGTCGGTCGCGTAGGCGCCGAGCGCGAGGTCGACGCCGAGCGGGAACCGCTCGATCACCGTGTCGGCCGGCCACACCGTGGAGCCGGAGAGGTCGGTCGCGCCCAGCTGGGTGACGGGCGACGGGGAGACCCAGCGGGTGACTCTCCGCAGTCCGTCGCCGATGGTCAGGGGGGCGGAGTCGGAGGCGGCGAGGTCGAGGCCGTCGACGGACCCCGAGCACACGACGACGACCCCGAGGACCTCTCCCCGCTCGCCACCCCGTCCGAGCCCCACCGTGGCCGTGGTCACCGGCTCTTCGGAGGCGCACCCCGAGAGCGCCAGGGCGCCGAGCAGCACGACGGTGCTCGCGAGCGCGGCGCGACGGTGCATGGGTCCTCCCGCGGCCACCCTACGCGGGCAGGGCGAGGGCCAGCGCGGCGAGAGCCTGCGGGAGGGAGGGGGCGCCCTCCGCTCGGAAGACCACCTCTCCGGTCGTGCCGCGCACGACGACCGTGGGGGTCGAGCGGATGCCGGCGGCCTCGGCCTCGACGGGGTGGAAGGCCACGTCGCGCTCGCGGATCTCGGCGGCGGGGACGAGCTCCGCGGCACGCTCCAGCACCGCGCGCGCGGCATGGCAGGCGCCGCAGAAGGCGGAGGTGTAAAGCTCGACGATCACGACGAGGGGAACGCCGGGGCGCGGCCGGGGATTCCCGGGCACCGTCAGCGGAGGAGCCAGGCCTCGTTCATGGTGAGGGCTGCATCGACGAGCTCGACGCGCTCCAGCTCCTCGACGACGCTCAGGGGGAACCAAGCGGCGGCGTCCGTGGAGCCGTCCACCTCGTGCGTGAGCTCGCCGCCCACGATGCGGGCGCGGTAGACGACGCGGATGGCGTGCAGAGGTCCGGCCTCGGGATCACTGCGGCGGTGCGCGGGGATCACGTGGGAGTCCACGCCGATGAGGGCCTCGAGCTCGGCGCGGTAGCCCGTCTCCTCGAAGATCTCGCGGACCGCGGCGTCGGCGGGCGACTCGCCCTCGTCGATCCCGCCGCCCGGAAGCGTCCAGGCCGACCAGGGCCCCTGGCTCCAGTGTGCGAGCAGCATCCGCTCGCCGTCGATGATCACGCCGTACGCGGCGACCCGGATGTCCACCGCAGAAGCCTAACCCGGGCATGCGGAGGAGCCGGACCCCCCGGAGGGGCCCGGCTCCAGCGACGAGGACGTCAGGAAGCGGTCGAGGCCGCGTTCTGCGCGGCGCTCTGCGGCTCGTCCTCGGCGACCCACAGCTCGTCGTCGGCGCGGAACGTCTGCCAGACGGCGTAGCCGATGCCGCCGACGGCGACCAGCGCGGCGCCGATCGCGAAGACCGTGCCGACCTTGTTCTTCTTCTTGGGGGGAGTGGTGAGCTCCTCCCAGCGCGCCTTCGAGATCTCGGCGAGCTTCGCGCGGTTCTTCGAGTCCTTGGCGGCCTCGAACGCGGCGGCGGCCGTGCCGCCCACAGCGGCGAAGGTCGGGACGACCTTGTGCTTGTAGGCGTGACGGGCCGAGGAGTAGGTGCCCTCGACGGCCGAGACACCGTTGTCGTAGACCGGCTTGACGCGCGAGTCGTACGTGTCCTTGACGAAGGGGACGAGCTCCTTCTTGGCGTACTTCGACGCGTGGCGGCGGCTCTTCTCGAGCACGGAGGCCGCGTGCGCCAGCACCTCCTGCTGCTCGCCCCAGACCGCCTCGGCGTTCTTGCGAAGACGCTTGAGGTCCTTCTTGTGCTTACGTGACAGACCCATGTTGGTCCTCCATCGGCTACGAGCAGCGAACGCCTCAATACTGCCACTCATCGATCGGCGTCCGCATCGCGCACCCAGCGCATTGACACCGGGCGTTGCAGGGGCCTACAGACGCGCTGTGCGAGAATCCGAGCATGCCTTTGCACACCGCAGTCGCGACGTTCCACACCAACAAGGGCGACATCGTCGTCAACCTCTACGGGAACCACGCTCCCAAGACGGTCCGCAACTTCGTCGGTCTCGCGACCGGCGACATCGAGTGGACCCACCCGGCCACGGGTGCGAAGACGAAGGAGCCGCTCTACAACGGCACCGTCTTCCACCGCATCATCCCCGACTTCATGCTCCAGGGCGGCGACCCGCTCGGCCAGGGCATCGGCGGCCCGGGCTACCAGTTCGACGACGAGATCAACTCGGAGCTCGACTTCACCCAGCCCTACATCCTCGCGATGGCGAACGCCGGCAAGCAGGCGGGCCGCGGGACCAACGGCTCGCAGTTCTTCATCACCGTGGCGCCGACCACCTGGCTCCAGGGCAAGCACACCATCTTCGGCGCCGTCGCCGACGAGGAGTCGAAGAAGCTCGTGCAGTCCCTCTCGGCGGTCCCCACCGACGGCCGTGACAAGCCGCTCGAGGACGTCGTGATCGAGAGCGTCGAGATCACCGAGGTCTGATCGCCTCATCCACCACTCATTCGAGGGCCGGGTCCGTCAGGGCCCGGCCCTCGTTCTCCCCGGAGGCACGTCCGTGACCCAGGTCCCGCCGAGCAGCACCTACTCCTGCTACCGACACCCCGACCGGCAGAGCTTCGTGCGCTGCCAGCGGTGCGGCCGCACCATCTGCGGCGAGTGCCAGACGCCCGCTCCGGTCGGCGTGATCTGCCCGGACGACATGGCGCAGCAGCGCGCCACCGCGCCGCGCACCCGCGGTCCCCTCCTCTCCCGCGTGCGGGCGATGACCCGCGCCGACCAGCCGACCGTGACCTACGCGATCATCGCGCTGTGCATCGTGCTGTGGATCGTCGAGATCCTCCCCGTCGTCGGCGGCCCGGCGGTCAGCGCGCTCCTGTACGCCCCCGCCTACACGCTCCCCGGCTTCGGCGCCGGGTTCGAGCCGTGGCGGATGCTCACCTCGGTGTTCCTCCACAGCACGTCTCTCTTCATCGTCATCCCGTTCCACCTGGTGCTGAACATGTACACGCTGTGGGTGTTCGGCATGGTGCTCGAGCGGATGCTGGGCCGCGGGCGCTACCTCACCCTCTTCCTCCTGAGCGGGTTCGCCGGCTCGGTGGGCGTCCTGCTCCTCGCGAACCCGCTGACCCCGGTGATCGGAGCCTCCGGAGCGATCTTCGGGCTGATGGGCGCGTACCTGGTGATCCTCCGGCACCTGGGCGGTCAGGCGTCGCAGCTGCTGGTGCTGGTCGGACTGAACCTCGTCATCGGCTTCCTGCCCGGGATGAACGTGGCGTGGCAGGCGCACGTCGGCGGCCTGGTGGCGGGCGCGCTCATCGGGCTGGTCTTCACGAAGACCCGGCAGCGCGCCCAGCGGCGCACGCAGAACCTCCTCGTCGGGCTCATCGGAGTCGGCCTGGTGGCGATCACCGCGGGCGCCTACGTCCTCGGCTGATCCCGTTCCCTCCCGCAGCGGCGGGTCCGGCAGTGCCTGGCGCACTCCCGGGCCCGCCGCTCCGTCGTTCCCGCGGCGACCGTCCCCACCACTGTCCACAGGTGCTCTCACCAGGTGGGGAGGAAGTTATCCACAGAGTTGTTAACACTGGGGAGAACATCCCGAGTGTCCTCCTCGGGATGACGACTTGGGGACGGCGGCGCATCGGAAGACCGGCGCACTGGCGCGGATCCGGGCCCTCCTCGCCTCGAGGAGTGCAGCGTGGAGGGGACCGCGGAGTTCTCCACAGGAGATTCCACAGCTGGGGATAATTACAGCGGTGTAGTTCTCCGGCGGACGGCCACGAGTGCTGTCGCCTCACGGTCGTCGTCGTGGTGCAGCGAGGTGGCGAACCCGGCCGCCTGGAACGCGGAGGCACTCGCCGCGGCCTGATCCGCGCCGACCTCGATCACGACGACGCCGTGCGGTGCGAGCCACGCGCCCGCCTCCTGAGCGATGCGGCGGTGCAGGGCGAGCCCGTCCGCGCCGCCGTCGAGCGTGAGCACCGGCTCGTGCACCCGAGCCTCCGGCGGCATGAGCGCGATCGCCGCTGTGGGGACGTAGGGGGCGTTCACGACGACGACGTCGATCCGCCCGCGCTCGCTCGCGGGAAGCGCGTCGAAGAGGTCGCCCTCGTGGACGTCGGCGCGGCCTGCGAGCGTGCGGCGGGCGCAGGCGACGGCGGCGGGGGAGAGGTCGGCCGCGAGAAGGCGGACGTCCGGCCGCTCCTCGGCGATCGACCGGGCGAGGGCGCCGGATCCGCAGCAGAGGTCGAGCACCACGGCGCCGTCCGGGAGGACCTCCAGGGCGCAGTCGACCAGCCACTCGGTGCGCACGCGGGGCACGAAGACGCCGGGTGCGACGGGGACGCGCAATCCGCGGAAAGCGACCCAGCCGAGGATCTGCTCGAGGGGCTCGCCCGTCTCGCGGCGGCGGAGCAGCAGCTCGAGGTCGGAGGAGGAGCCGGCGGCCTCCTCGAGCAGGCCCGCCTCCTCCTCGGCGAAGACGCAGCCGACGGCGCGCAGCCGCTCCACCGACGACGAACGCCCCGTCGGCGGACCGGACGGGGCGTCGTTCACGACTCGGGGAGGCTCAGCGCCAGCGCGTCGTCATCAGGAAGCCGATGAACGCGATGCCGAAGCCGATCAGGATGTTCAGGTTGCCGAGATCGGGGATCGGCAGGGTGCCCTGGCTCACGTAGAAGACGATGATCCAGGCGAGCCCGAGCAGCATGAAGCCGAACATCACCGGCTTGAACCAGACCGGATTCGGTGCGTTCTCGCCGGTCCGGGCTTCGTCGCGCTCGGGCTTCGGGCTCTTCGTCGCTCGTGCCATGCCGACCACTGTACCGGGCGGAGGCTCCAGGCCGGGAGCGCCGGGGCTGCATGGGTGCTGTGCGCGCTCGCGGAGCGGCCGGTGCGGGCGCTCGAGCGGTCCCACCGGCCCTCCTCGGGCGGAGGCTGGGGAGGGCTCTCCACAGGTCCGGAGCACGCGCCACAGCCGGTCACGGCTCGCGCCTAGACTCGTCGCATGACCGCCCAGAACCCCGACGGGGCGGCTCTGCGGCCGCGAGGGAAGCGACGGAGGGCCCGCCCGGTCCGACGACTCTCGTTCTTCGGAGTCGTCGGCGAGCTCCTGATGACCGCCGGCGTCCTGGTCCTGCTCTTCCTGGCCTGGCAGCTCTGGTGGAACGACGCAGTGATCGCCGGCCGGCAGACGACGCAGGCGGCGGAGCTCCGCGAGACCTGGGGCGACTCCTCTCCGGCCCCGCAGCCGACCGAGGCCGCTCCGACCGGGGCCGCTCCGACCGGGGCCGCTCCGGCGGAACCGGTGATCGCGACCGCCGCCGCCCTCGACACCTCCTTCGGCAACCTCTACATCCCGCGGTACGGCGAGGGGTGGGTGCGCACGATCGCCGAGGGCATCGACGCCGAGAACGTGCTCGACGAGGGGAGCATCGGCCACTACCCGGGGACGCAGATGCCCGGCCAGGCCGGCAACTTCGCGCTCGCCGCGCACCGCAGCGCGTACGGCGGAGGCATGCACCTGATCGACGAGCTCCAGCTCGGCGACCCGATCTACATCGAGACGGCGGACGGCTGGTACACCTACCGCTTCCGCAACCTCGAGTACGTCCAGCCCTCCGACGTCCAGGTGATCGACCCCGTCCCGTGGACTCCGGACGCGGCTCCGACCGACCGCCTGATCACGCTGACGAGCTGCAACCCCCTCTACTCGACGGCCGAGCGCATCATCGCGTACGGCGTCTTCGACTCGTTCCAGCCGCGGTCCGCGGGCGCCCCCGCCGAGATCGCCGCCTCGCTGGCTCAGGAGGGCTGACCGTGTACGCAGCGCTGTGGCGGCTCCTGCCCGGGCCGTGGTGGGTCCGGCTCCTGATCGTCCTCGTCCTCGTCGCGGCGGTCCTGGTCGCTCTCGACGAGTGGGTGTTCCCCTGGGTGCAGTCGCTCGTGCTGGACCGGAACGTGACCGTCGGCTCGTGACCGCCGGCGCGGCCCCGCGGATCCTGGTCGTCGACCACCACGACAGCTTCGTCTTCACGCTGGTCTCGTACCTCCGCGAGTTCGGCGCGGAGGTCGACGTGGTCGAGGGCGACGAGCTCGGGAGGGCGGCGCTCCTGGCTCGCGCGGAGGAGGCGGACGGTGTCCTGGTCTCGCCCGGACCGGGCCGCCCCGAGGACGTCCCCGCGTCGACGGCGTTGGTGCAGCGGGCGGAGGCGACCGGGCAGCCGCTGCTCGGAGTCTGCCTCGGCCACCAGGTGCTCGCCCACGCCCTCGGTGCCTCCGTCACGGAGGCACCGGAGCTGCTGCACGGCCGGACGTCGGCCGTCCTCCACGACGGAGATCCGCTCTTCGACGGCCTGCCCTCCGGCTTCGCCGCCATGCGGTACCACTCGCTCGCGGTCGACGGCGAGAGCCTTCCCGAGGAGCTGCGGGTGACGGCGCGGACACCGGAGGGAGTGGTGATGGCCGTCCGGCACTGGAGTGCTCCGCTCGTCGGCGTGCAGTTCCATCCGGAGTCGGTCCTCACTGAGGGCGGGCGGCGCCTTCTCGGGAACTGGCTGCGCGAAGTGAGGTCGGGCGGAGCGTCCGTATCGGCCGACGACACGCCCGGACTCTCGATCCCGGCCCGGTGAGGCGGAATTCGCCGGGCTTATCGGGCTGCTTATCGAGTCGGGATCGGTGAGAATGATCTGCGACCACCGTCCCCCGAAAGGGGATGCCGCCCTGAGCGCGTTCTCACGCAGAAAACCGTCACATGACGGCTAAATGGAGGTGAGCGGGAGGGCTCGTCCGGACAGGGTATGCGTGCGGCCTTGTCCACCCCCTTGCGCACCCCCCGATCAGGTGGCGGGATTTGACGGGTCCCCGGCGGAGGATGCGACCCTTTTTCCCTGCATAATCAGAGGGCGTCGGCAGGGGGTCGGCGCCACAAGAGAAGTCCGGGGGGACCTGATGGTCGCATCGATCTCCTGGGCTTTCTCGGGAATCCGCGAACTCGAGAATCTCGGTCCGCGCATCGTCGTCAAACCCGGCACTGTTCCGAGCATCACCGGTTCGGGATTCGGCACCGCCGATCTGAGCGTCGTGCTGATGACGGTCTCCCCGCTGCGCGTCCTCCGCGGGACGTGGCCGGCCGACGACACCTCCTTCCTCACCTTCAGCTTCCTCATCGAGGGCTTCGTGCGCATGGTCGCCCCGGACCGGACGGTGCTGCTGCGTCCGGGCTCGATCTCGTACCAGCAGGGGACGACGACGTTCACGACCGAGTCCACGACTCCGGCCACGATCCTCCACCTCTCGCTGCGCGCCGACGAGATGCGCCGCTACGGCTTCGACACGTCGGCCCCGGTCTACGCGCTCGATCCCGACGCCCGGTCCACCCGTGCCGCCTACGCCTTCACGACCGCCTTCGCCCTCGCGGCGGAGTCCGGGACGGGGCTGCCCGGCGAGGGCGAGGTCACCGGCTTCGCGCACGTGGTCAAGCAGCTCCTCACCAGCGCGTTCCTCGCAGCGGCGAGCTCGCAGCCCGGCACCACGAGCGTCCGAGCCGCGACGCTCGGGCGCGCGCGCACGGTCATCGACCGGACGCACCGGACACCGCGCTGCACCCCGGAGGCGGTGGCCGACGCGGTCAACGTGTCCACCCGCTCCCTCCAGCGGCTGTTCGAGGACGCGGGCACCACGGTCGCGAGCGAGATCGAGCGCTCCCGCGTCGCCAGCGCCGTGGAGCTGCTGCGCCGCCGCCCGCGGGAGGTCCCGCTCGAGGCGATCGCCGCCGCGTCCGGATTCTCGTCGGCGGACCACCTCCGCCGTGCGCTCAAGCGTCGCGAGGGGCTCACCCCGAGCGACATCCGCGGCAGGATCGCGCGCCCCGCGGACGGTTCCGTGGCCGGCGAGGTCGTACGGCTCCAGCCTCCGCTCGCGGACGCGCGCCGGGCGTAGCAGTGCGCCCCGGGGCCGTCGGCCTCGCGGAGCATCGATCCCGACGGTCATCGACCGGACGGGCCCTTGCCGGTGCGGAGCGACGACCCGATCCCGCCGAGCACCGTCGATCGACGACGCAGCCGCAGCGGGCTGCAGGGCGGGTCAGCCCGCGCAGTAGCCGAGCTGGACGGTCGATCCCTGCGGGACGTCGCCCGGAGCCAGGGACTGAGTCGTGATGGGCGGGTTGGCCCGGGTGGCGTCGCAGGTCTCGTCCGGGACCTCGACCCCCACCAGCTGCAGCTTCTCGGAGGCGAGGGTGGCCAGCGCGCTGCTGAGGGACGTCCCGACGAGGTCGGGCAGCGTGACCTGGCCCGAGGAGACGGTGAGGTCGACCGGCGTGCCCGGGGCGACCTGCTGGCCCGCTCCGGGGGAGGCGGAGAGCACGACGTCTCCCGGGACGGTCGGCGAGTTCTCGCGGGTCTGGGAGCCCTCGACGAAGCCGACGGCGGTGAGCGCGTCGATGGCCTCGGCGAGGCTCTGCCCGACGGTGTCCGGCACGGCGACGGGCTGCGGGCCCTGGGACACGACGATGCGGATGACCGTCTCGGGTGCGACGATCGTGCCCGAGCCCGGATCCGTGCGGATCACCTCGCCCTCGGGGACGGTGGAGCTGTACTCCGCGACCTGGCTCGGCACGAGGTCGAGCTCGGTCAGGGTCGACTGCGCGCTGTCGTAGGTCGTCTCGGTGAGGGTGGGGACCTCCCGCGACTGCGACGGGAGCGTCGATGCTGGCTGGAGGGTCAGCACCCAGATCACGAGCGCGGCGACGATCACGGCGAGGACGACGATCGAGGACCAGATCCAGAGGACCGGCGGGCGGCGCTGGGTGCGGACGATCGAGTTGTCCTCGGCCAGCTGGCGGAGGGCGAGCTCGGAGTCGTTGACACCGCCCTGGCTGCGGGCCGCGAAGAGCGAGGTGGTCAGCTCGTCGATCGGGCGGTGGTCGGGGAGGCGTCCGGCGGCGGCGTCGCGCAGGTCGTCGCGGAACTCCGCCGCGCCCTGGAAGCGCTCGTAGCGGTCCTTCGACAGTGCGCGGGCGACGACCGCGTCGAGCGCCGGCGTGACGGCGGGGTTGATGGAGCTCGGCGCCGGCGGCGTCTCGCTGACGTGCTGGTAGGCGACGGCCACCGGGGTGTCGCCGCGGAAGGGCGCACGACCGGTCAGGAGCTCGAAGAGCACGATGCCGGCGGAGTACAGGTCGCTGCGGGCGTCGACCTGCTCGCCCTTCGCCTGCTCGGGGGAGAAGTAGGCCGCGGTGCCGAGGATCGCCGTGGTCTGCGCGACCGTCGCGGCGGAGTCGGAGACGGCGCGGGCGATCCCGAAGTCCATCACCTTCACCTGGCCCGACGGGGTCAGCATGATGTTGCCGGGCTTGATGTCGCGGTGGACGACGCCCGCGCGGTGCGAGTACTCGAGGGCGGTGAGGATTCCCTCCGTGATGCGGACGGCCTCGTCCACGTCGAGGGGGCCCTCGGCGATCAGGTCCTTGAGCAGGCGGCCCTCGATGTGCTCCATGACGATGAAGGGCCGGCGCGACTCGGCGCCGTTGTCGTCGAGCGAGACCTCCTCGCCCGCGTCGAAGACCCGGACGATCGTCGGGTGCGACATGCGCGACGCGGACTGCGCCTCCTGGCGGAACCGCAGGCGGAAGGCGGAGTCGGAGGAGAGGGAGAGCTTCAGCTCCTTGATGGCGACGGTGCGGCCGAGCCGGGTGTCGGTGCCGAGGTACACCTCGGACATCCCGCCGCGGCCGAGCCGGGGCCCGACCTGGTACCGTCCCGCGATCAGGCGACCCTCATCCGTCACGCGCACGCTCCCGCCCTGTACTTCCGTGTGGTGCGGCCCCGAGGAGCCACGGCAAGTGTACCTACGGGCCCCTGGTGTTCCGGGCGGGGGCGCGACGCGACGGCGGCGAGGCGCCCGGCAGGAGCGGTGCCCCGGCCGAGCGCCTCGCCGCTACTCGGCAGGGGTGGCCGTCGCGGTGGGCTTGGAGGTGAGGGTCGGCGCCGGGGTCGGCGTCGGCTCCTCGACGGTGACGGACAGGGTCGGCGAGGCCGCCGACTCCGACTCGCCGCAGAGCACGGTGTACGTGACGTCGATCGTGCCGGCCGTGGTGCCGGCCTGGATCGTCGCGGTCGTCGAGTTCGACGGGTTGGTGCTCGTCACGCTCGCGCCCTCGCCGGTCGCGGTCAGCCGGTAACCGCTCACGGAGGTTCCGCTCGGGCACTGGTTGTAGTTGCTCCAGGTGACGTTGAACGTCGCGCCGGCCTCGACGCTGGAGGCGGCGGGGGTGACGGTCGGCACGGCGGTCGGAGCGTCCGGCGTCGCGACCTCGGTGAAGACGGAGACCTCGATGGTCGTGCCCTTCACCACGTTCGCGGTCGGGTTCACGTCCTCGACGAGTCCGACCTGCTCGGCGGTGGGGGCGCTGGGACCGTCCGCGCGGCGGACGCCCATGCCCAGGGCGTCGAGCTCGGTCTCGACGTCGTCGAAGGAGCGCCCGACGTAGTCGGCCTTGTCGATGACGACCGTGTTCGAGGTCGGCGTCGGCGTGGGGCTCGGAGTCTCGGACGGCGTCGGCGACGGGGCCGTGCTGGTCGTCGCGGTCGGGGAGGCGGCCGGGTCACTGCTCCCGCCGGTCGTCAGGGCGAAGATCGTGCCCGCGATGACGACGGCGAGGATCACGATGAGGGCGATCAGCGGCCAGGTCCAGGGGCTGCGCCTGCGCGGCTCCTCGGCCGGCTCCAGCGGCTCCTCGACCGGCACGAACGGAGCGGCGGCCGCGGCCGCGGGCGCTCCGGAGGGCAGCACCGTGGTCGCCTGCGTCGCGCCCTGGTTGGAGGGGAGGACCGTGGTCGCCTGCGTCGCGGGCAGGTCGCTGAGGACCGCGGGGACGGCCAGCGCCGCTCCGCGCACGTCGCCCGAGCGCAGCGCCTGGGCCGCCCGCGCGAGGTGCGCGGCGGTGGCGGGGCGGTCGGCCGGCTTCTTGGCGATGCAGGAGTAGACGAGGTTGCGCACCGGCTCGGCGACCGTGACCGGCAGTTCCGGCGGGGTGTCGTTGATCTGCGCCATCGCGATGGCGACCTGCGACTCGCCCGTGAAGGGGCGGCGCCCGGCCAGGCACTCGTACGCGACGATGCCCAGCGAGTAGATGTCGGTGGCGGGGGAGGCGGGCTGGCCGCTCGCCTGCTCCGGGGACAGGTACTGGACCGTGCCCATGACCTGGCCGGTCGCCGTCAGCGGGACCTGGTCGGCGATGCGCGCGATGCCGAAGTCGGTGATCTTGACGCGGCCGTCCGGCGTGATGAGCAGGTTGCCCGGCTTCACGTCGCGGTGCACGAGGCCCGCGGCGTGCGCGGCGTGCAGGGCGAGCGCGGTCTGCGCGACGATGTCGAGGACCTTGTCGGTCGAGAGGACGCGCTCGCGCTCGAGGACGGTCGAGAGCGCCTCGCCGGGGACGAGCTCCATGACCAGGTAGGCCGAGCCGTCCTCCTCGCCGTAGTCGTAGACGTTGGCGATGCCCTCGTGGTTGACCAGCGCCGCGTGGCGGGCCTCGGCGCGGAAGCGCTCGAGGAAGCCGGGGTCGCCGAGGTACTCGTCCTTCAGGATTTTGATCGCGATGGTGCGGCCGATGACCAGATCGGTCGCCTGCCACACCTCTCCCATGCCGCCGATGGCGATCCGGGACTGCAGCTCGTAGCGTCCCCCGAAGGTGAGGCCTGTCGTGGGTCTCATTTGTTCAGCACCGCCTCTAGTACCTGTTGTCCGATGGGTGCGGCGATCAGGTTGCCGTACCCGGTCTGGCCGAGCCCTCCACCGTTCTCCACGAGCACGGTGATGGCGTACTGCGGGTCGTCCGCAGGCGCGAATCCGGTGAACCAGAGGGTGTACGGGTCGTCCCCGCCGTTCTCGGCGGTACCGGTCTTACCGGCCACAGTGACGCCCCCTATTGTTGCATTCGTCGCTGCGCCGCCCTGGACGCTGGCGACCATCATCGCCTTGACGGCGTCCGCGGTCTGCGTGCTCACCGCCCGGCCGAGCGACTTCTCCTGGAACTGCTGCAGGACGCTGAGGTCCTGCGAGCGGATCGAGTCGACCAGGTTCGGCTGCATCACCTCGCCGCCGTTCGCGATCGCCGCGGAGACCATGGCGATCTGCAGCGGCGTCGCGCGCACCTCGTACTGCCCGAAGGCGGTGAGGGCCGTCTGGGCGTCGTCCGTCTTCGTCGGGTAGGTGCTCGCCTCGACCGACATCGGGATCTCGAGCTCGGTGTCGAAGCCGAACTTCTCGGCCTGCGAGCGGATGGCGTCCGCGCCCAGCTGCACGCCCATCTCGGCCATCGGGACGTTGCAGGAGAGCGAGACCGCGGTCGCCAGCGTGACCGTGTCGCCGGAGCCGCAGAGACCGCCTCCGGAGTTGATCACCTGAGAGGAGGAGCCGGGCAGCGTGTACGCCTCGACGTTGGGGAAGCTCGAGTCGGCGGTGAAGCGGCCGGACTCGAGGGCGGCCGAGGCGACGACGAGCTTGAAGACGGAGCCGGGCGGGTTGAGCGAGCCGCCGATCGCCCGGTTCACGAGGGGCTCGGAGGAGTCGTCGTTCAGCGCCCGATAGGCGGCGAGGACGTCGTCGGTGTCGTGGGAGGCCAGCGCAGTCGGGTCGAAGGTGGGCTTCGAGACCATCGCGAGGATGCGGCCGGTGGCCGGCTCCGTCACGACGACGGCCCCCGTGTAGTCGCCGAGCGCGTCGAAGGCGGCCTGCTGGGCGACCGGGTCGATCGAGAGCTCGACCGAGGCGCCCTTCGGGTCCTGGCCCGTGACGAGGTTGTTGATCTCGTCGAAGAACTGCGAGTTCGAGGTGCCCGAGAGGTAGTCGTTGAGCGTGCGCTCGATGCCGGTGGTCCCCTGGTTCAGCGTGAAGTAGCCGGTCACGGCGGAGTAGAGCGGGCCGTTCGCGTACTGCCGCTGGAACTTGTACAGGTCGTCCGACGGCGTCGAGGAGGCGATCGGCTGACCGCCGGCGAGGATCGCTCCGCGCTCGGTCGAGAAGCTCTCGTAGAGGGTCCGCGTGTTGCGGCCGTCCTCGACGAGGGAGTCGGCCTGGATCACCTGGATGGTGGTGGTGGAGAGGAAGAGGGCCACGAACATCGTCAGCACGACGAGGCTCACCCGTTTGAGTTCTCGGTTCATCGACGGATCACACCACCAGACGAGGCTGACTGCGGACTGTGTCGGACAGGCGCAGCAGCACCGCCACGATCATCCAGTTCGCCACGAGGGAGGAGCCGCCGGCGGCGAGGAACGGCGTGGTCAGGCCGGTCAGCGGGATGACGCGGGTGACGCCTCCGATGACGATGAAGCACTGCAGGGCGATCACGAACGAGAGGCCGACTCCCAGGAGGCGCCCGAAGTCGTCCTGCCCGGCGAAGCCGATGCGGAACCCGCGCGAGACCAGCAGGAGGTAGAGGCCGAAGATCGCGAACAGCCCGGCGAGACCCAGCTCCTCGCCGAGGCTGGCGATGATGTAGTCGGACTGCGGGACCGGCGTGAGGTCCGGCATCCCCTGGCCGAGGCCCGTGCCGAGGAGCCCGCCGTGCGCGAGGCCGAAGAGGCCCTGCACGAGCTGGTAGCTGCCGCCCGGATCCGCCCCGTAGCGCTCGGCGCTGAAGGGCTCGAGCCAGTTCGCGAAGCGGTTGCCGACGTAGTCGAGCGTCTGGCTCGCCAGGAGCGCACCGCCGAGGAACAGGCCGACGCCGATGAGGACCCAGCTGGTGCGGCCGGTCGCGACGTAGAGCATGACCAGGAACAGGCCGAAGTAGAGCAGCGCCGTCCCGAGGTCGCGCTGGAAGACGATGACGCCCATCGTGACGGCCCAGACCACCAGGATCGGGCCGAGGTCGCGCAGGCGCGGGAAGCGCATCCCGAGGACGGTGCGGCCCACCATCGAGAGGGAGTCGCGGTTGCGCACGAGGTAGCCGGCGAAGAAGACCGCGAGGGCGATCTTGGCGATCTCGCCGGGCTGGAAGCTCGCCACGTCGCCGATCCCGATCCAGACGCGCGCACCGCTGACCTCGCGGCCGATGAAGGGCAGGAGCGGCAGCAGGAGCAGCACGATCGCCGCGAACCCGGCGACGTAGGTGTAGCGGAACAGCACGCGGTGGTTGCGGATGACCAGCAGCACCACGATCGCCGCCACGACGGCCAGGGCGCTCCAGAAGATCTGCCGCACCGCCACCGACTCCCAGCCGGTCGCGCCGTCGGCGATGTCGATCCGGTAGATCTCGGCGACGCCCAGGCCGTTCAGCACGGTGGCGATCGGGAGGAGGAAGGGGTCGGCGGCCGGAGCCGCGAACCGCAGCACGACGTGCACGGCGAGCACGAGCGCCGAGAGGCCGGCGCCCAGCGAGACCAGCGTGGTGTCGATCGAGCCGAGGGCGCCGAGCTGCACGAGCACGATCGCGCCGGCGTCGATCAGGCAGGCGCCGATCAGGAGCAGGAGCTCGAGATTGCGCAGCTTCTGGCGGAAGAAGCCCTGCCGCTCGGGGGCGGGGCGGGCGGTGGCCGTGGCGGCGTCCGTCATGGTGCTCCGTTCGCGTCCGTGAGGCGCTCGACGATGTCGACCGCGCCGGCGTAGGAGTCGGCGCTGATCGTCTGCTCCAGCTGCTCCACGTCGTAGGCGCGGAGGGAGTCGAGCGGGATGCCCGTGTCCTCCTTCACCTCCGAGAGCGAGAGCGGGCCGACCGACTGCTGGATGCCCTGATAGATGATCACGGTGTCCCCGTCGGTGCCGACGTAGAAGCGCGACTGCGTCCAGTCGTAGGCGAAGAGGATCCCGAGGAAGCCGATGATGAGCACGAGGGACAGGCCGACGAGCCAGGTGACGCGGCGGCGCAGGTGCCGGCGGCGGTCCTCCTCGATCAGCTCGTCGAGGTAGTCCTCGGATGCGGGCTCGAAGTGGGTGGGGCCCTGCGCGGCGGGAGCGCGGGGGTGCAGGCGGAGGCCGGGGATCCGGACGCGGTTCTGGGAGTCGTCGGTGCTGAAGGGCGTGGGCGCGGCGGCGGATCCGACGACCACCGGCTCCTCCACGGGGGCGAGGATCCGGGCGGTGTCGCCCGCCCCGGGGATGTCGAGGACGACGACGGTGACGTTGTCGGGGGCGCCGTGCGAGAGGCTGTCGCGGATCAGGCGGTCGGCCACCTGCTGCGCGGTCTCGTCGCGGCTGAGCTCCTTGAGGATCTCGTCGTGCGGGACGACGCCGGAGAGGCCGTCGGAGCAGATCAGCCAGCGGTCGTGCGGCTCGGTCTCGAGCGTCAGCGTGTCGATCTCGGGATTGGTGTGCACGTCGCCGAGGACCCGCATCAGGACGGAGCGGCGCGGGTGCGTCATCGCCTCCTCCTCCGTGATGCGGCCGGAGTCGACCAGGCGCTGCACGAAGGTGTGGTCGGTCGTGACCTGCTCGAGCCTGCCGTCGCGGAGGACGTAGATGCGGGAGTCGCCGATGTGCGCGATCGCCACGGACTCGCCGACGCGGGCGATCGCGCTGACGGTGGTGCCCATGCCGGTGAGCTCGGGGTGGTCGACCACGGCGTCGGCCAGCAGGGTGTTGGCCGCGAGCAGGGTGCGCTTGAGCTCGTCCTCGGCCTCGTAGGTGGAGGCGTAGACGCGGTCGGCCTCCGCGATGCGCTTGATCGCGATGGAGGAGGCGACGTCGCCGCCCGCGTGGCCGCCCATGCCGTCGGCGACGACGAAGAGCTGCCGGCCCGCGTAGCCGGAGTCCTGGTTGTTGGAGCGGATCCTGCCGACGTGCGAGACGGCGGCGCTCTCGCGCACCGCGCCGTGGCCGGAGCCGCTCTCCGGAGTGGGGGCCACGCGCTACGACCGCCGCAGTTCGAAGGTGGTGGTGCCGACCTTCACGGGCGTGTCCAGCGGCACCTTGGTGGGCGCGCCGACACGGCGGCCGTCGAGGAAGGTGCCGTTGGTGGAGTCGAGGTCCTGGATCATCCACTCGTCGTTCCAGAGGAGCAGGCGCGCGTGGTGGGTCGAGGTGTAGTCGTCGCGGATGACCAGCGTCGACTCGGCGGAGCGGCCGATCGTCAGCGGGTCGCCGGTCAGCTCGAGCTCGGTGCCCCGCTTGGGGCCCGAGGTGATCACGAGGCGCTGCGCCGTGTGGACCGTGGCCGCGCCTCCCTGCTCGGCGCGCTCGGCGGCGGCCTCGCGGCTCCTCCGGGCCGAGGGGGCCGACGGGGAGGCGGGCTGCGCGGGCGCGGGAGCCGGGGCGGCCGCGGCGACCACGGGCTGGGCCGCCGTCACGAACGGGGCCTCGGGCGACGCGGCCTGCGCGCCGGGCGGCAGCTTGCGCACGCGCTGCCCGAACAGGTCGGAGCGCAGCGCGTAGACGATGCCGAACACGAAGAACCACAGCAGCGCGAGGAACGCGATGCGCAGGAGGAAGAGAGTGAGCTCGCTCATAGCCGGTCGTCCCAGAATCCCTCGGAGCCGCGTCCGGCTGCCCTGCCGGACGACGGGCGGTCGGAGCGTGCGGGCGCGGAGCCCTGCACGACGCGGTAGACGATCGAGGTGCGCCCGATCGTGATGGTCTGCTCGGGGGCCAGGGGCGCCTGCGTGACGGGCCGGCCGTCGAGGGTGGAGCCGTTCGTGGACCCGAGGTCGTGCACCTGGGCGCGGGAGCCGTCCCAGAGGATCTCGACGTGCTTGCGGGACGTGCCCGAGTCGTCGACGGTGATGTCGGCGTCGCTGCCGCGGCCGATGACGGTGCGCGCCCTGGTGATCGGGTGGCGTCGGCCGTCGATGTCGAGGACGGGCGTGTAGGCGACGGTGCCCTTCACGCTGCGGGAGTCGACCTCGACCATGCCGTCGCTGAGCGCCGGATCGACGGCGAGCGAGATGTCGATCGGGCCGGGGAAGCGGAACCCCTGCTTGGTGGCGTGCTCGGTGGCGACCGTGGTGAGCTCGTCGATCAGCGTGGCGCCGAGGCGCTGCATCCGGTCGAGGTCGGTCGCGGACATCCGCAGGACGAGGCTGTTGGGGACGAGGATGCGGTCGCGGCTGACCACGGCGGCGCTGGTGTCGAGCTCCCGGCGGAGGGCGGAGGCGAGCTCGACCGGCTGCAGACCCGACTTGAAGGTCCGCGCGAACGCGCCGTTGACGACGCGCTCGAGTCCCTTCTCGAAGTTGTCCAGTATGCCCACAGTCTTCCGATCTTCCGGTTCTTCGCCTTCTCGGCGGTCGCGCACGGATCGAGATGTCTGCGCGCCCGTCGCCGCTTCCTCGTCTTGGTCTGCGCCGCGCACGGCTACGGGCATGTTACTGGGATGGTCTGGATGCGCGATCCTCCGCAGTGGTTTCGCGGCCGGAGAGCCGTGTGCGCGCTCTCTCCGCGGCGGCCCGGTGCCCGCTCCCGGGGGAGCGTCGGCCCGGGGCGGCGGGTGCCGGTTCGGCTCCGGGGCCGGGGGATGCTACGATTTCTCGTCGGCGCTTCGGTGCCGCTGGTGAGCGCGAGTGGCGGAATAGGCAGACGCGCACGGTTCAGGTCCGTGTGCCCGAAAGGGCGTGGGGGTTCAACTCCCCCCTCGCGCACCAGATGACGAGCCCCCGATCGGATGTCCGGTCGGGGGCTTCGTCGTGTCGGGGGCGGGGCCGCCTGCCGTCCGGCCTGCCGGGGTCGGTGCGATGTGCAGGGGATCCGCGCGCGGGAGCGCTCTCCTCCGGTCGATCGGGGACGGAAGACGCGGATCTCCTGCAGATCGCACCGGAGCCCGCGGTCAGCGGCGAGTGAGCTCCACGACGGGGATCGTGCGGGTGGTGCGCTTCTCGTAGTCGAGGAAGCCGGCGGAGGCGGTGGTGAAGCGGGCCCAGCCGGCGTCGCGCTCCTCCCCGGTGAGGACGCGGGCCCGGACGTCGACCGTGCCGTCGTCGGGGGTCTCGATCGCCAGGTCCGGGTGGGCGACCAGGTTGTGGAACCAGGCGGGGTGCTTCGGCGCGCCCGCCGCGGACGCGGCGAGCAGCCAGACGTCGTCGGAGGGGTGCAGCGCCATCAGCGGAGTCACGCGCTCCTCCCCGGAGCGGGCGCCGCGGTGGTGCACCAGCACGAGGCTCCTCCCGAAGCCGCCCGTGGTCACGGTCCCGCCGTTCGCGCGGAACTCCTCGATGATCGTGTCGTTCCAGTCGGCCATGCTCGTCCTCCTCGACGCGGTGCCGGCACTCGAGTGCCGGGGTCAGGCGCGGGCGCCCAGGGCGTCCTCGCGGCTGCTGCTCCCACCCGGCGGCTGCGCGCCCCCGGTGACGGCGGCGGGATCCGCCAGCGCCCGCCGCCAGGGTAGCTCCGCGGCGCCGACGAGTTCCAGCCTGGAGCGCAGAGCCGCGCGCTCGATCCGCACGCCGCGCGCGAGGTCGCTCAGGGCGCGGGCGGACACGCGAGCGGCGAGGCGCTCGCGGTCGACGGTGAGCAGCGAGCCGAGGAAGCCGCCGAGCACGACCGCGGTGGGGTTGAAGAGGTTGATGTAGGTGGACAAGCCCTCCGAGAGCAGGTCGACCTGGCGGGCGACCTCGCCCAGGACGGCGGGGTCGCGGGAGGTGCCCAGGGCGATGTCGAGCTCGTCCTGGTCGAGGACGCGGGCGCCGAGGACGTCGAGGAGGGAGCGCATCCGGACCTCGGCCTCGAGGCAGCCGCGCCGGCCGCAGCCGCAGAGGCGGCCGTTCGTGACGACGAGGGTGTGGCCCAGCTCGGCCGCGAACCCCGAGGAGCCCTGGAGCGGGACGCCGCCGATGATGACTCCTCCGCCGATGCCGCCGGCGCCGCCGGTGACGTAGACGACGTCGGCCACGCCGTGCGCGGCTCCGAAGAGGGACTCGCCGATGGCGCCGAGGGTCGCGTCGTTGCCGACGGCGACCGGGAGGTCGAGGGCCCGGCTCAGCTGGGTGGCGAGGTCGACGTCGCGCCAGCCCAGGTGCGGGGCGCGGTGGACGAAGCCGGAGTCGGCCTGGACCAGGCCGGGGACGGCGACGCCCGCGCCGACCAGCGTGCGCAGCGTCTCCCGCTCGGACCGGAAGCCCTCGACGATCCCGGTGACGACGCGGACCACCGTGGCGGGGCTCGCGGGCTTCGGGGTGTCGAAGCGGACGCGGCGCAGCAGCTCGCCGTGCAGGCCGACCAGGCCGACGATGATCGCGTCGGTGTCGAGGTGGACGCCGACGGCGGCGAACCGGTCGCCGGGGACGACGGTGGCGCTGGGGCGGCCGATGCGGCCGTCGGGCGCGGTGGTCTCCTCCGAGACCCAGCCGAGCTCGCTCAGCTCGCCGACGAGGTTCGCGACGGCGGAGCGGTTCAGCCCGGTGAGGCGGCCGAGCTCGGCGCGGCTGGTGGGCCCGGAGCGGTGCACCAGCGTCGCGAGACTCGCCAGGTTCGTGCGGCGCAGCAGCGCGTTGCTGGAGGCTCCGACTGCTCCTGTCATGATCGCGCCTGTCTGTCGCTGGACCCGGACGGGTCTCGGATGCACTCGGGCGCGGCCTCCCGAAGGAAAGCCGCGCCCGAGAACTGTAGAAGAAAGGACCGCGAGCGTCCCCCCGACTTCGCTCAGCGGCCGGAGCCGGCCCGCCCGCCCCTCCGCTCGCTGCCCGGAGCCGCGTGCTGCGCGCCCGCCACCCTGCGAGGTTCCGAACGTCTCGCTGGAGGTTGCGGTCTCGCTAGCGGCCGCCGGCGCGGCGCTTGTTGAAGATGTCGAACGCCACCGCGAGCAGGAGCACGAAGCCCTTGATCGCCATCTGCCAGGCCGCGTCGACCGAGAGGATGGACAGGCCCATGTTGAGCACGCCCATCACGAGTCCGCCGATGACGGCTCCGACGACGGTGCCCACGCCTCCCTGGACGGCGGCGCCGCCGATGAAGACCGCGGCGATCGCGTCCAGCTCGTAGTTCTGTCCGGCCGAGGCGACCGCACCGCCGGCACGGGCGGTGCTGACGATGCCCGCGACTCCGGCCAGTGCGCCCATGTTGACGAAGATGAAGAAGTTGACCCACTTCGTCTTGACGCCGGACATCATCGCGGCGAACAGGTTGCCGCCCATCGCGTAGATGTGGCGGCCGAAGACCGTCCGGCCGAGCACGAAGCTGTAGGCGAGGATCAGCACGGCGAGCACGATCAGGATGATCGGGGTCCCGCTGTAGCCGGCGAGCAGCCAGGCCAGAGCCATGATCGCGATGACGGCGATGGCCGACTTCGCGACCAGCGAGCCGATGGGCTCGCGGGGCAGCTCGAGGCGGCGGAGAGTCGCGCGGCTGCGGAGCTGCTGGGCCACGAGCACGGCGCAGACGATCAGGCCGAGGACCAGGGTGAGCGCGTCGCGCCCGGCGATGCCTCCGAGGACGCCCGGCAGCCAGCCGGCGCCGATCGCGGTGAACTCGGTGGGGAGGCCGTTGATCGTTCCGCCGGTGAGGAGGACGAGGGTGAAGCCGCGGAAGATCAGCATGCCCGCGAGGGTCACGATGAACGCCGGTATGCCGACGAAGGCGACCCAGAAGCCCTGCCAGGCTCCGACGGCGGCGCCGGTGACGAGGGCGACGATGACGGCCGCCCACCAGGGCAGGCCCCAGTTGTTCATCGCGATCGCCGAGATGGCGCCGACCATCGCCACGACCGAGCCGACCGAGAGGTCGATGTGGCCGGCGATGATCACCATCACCATGCCGATCGCGAGGATCAGCACGTAGGCGTTCTGCTGGATCAGGTTGTTGACGTTGCCGGGCAGGAGCAGGCGCCCGCCGGTCAGCACCTGGAAGAGCAGGATGATGATGGCCAGCGCGGCGAGGATGCCGTACTGCCGGAGGTTGATGGTCAGCCGGCGCGAGCGCTTGGGCGGGGTGGAGGGCGTGTCGGCGGGTGTCCCTGCCGGAGCTGTGGTGGTCGTGGCGCTCATCGGGCCTGTTCCTTTCCGGCGGTCATGTAGTGCATGAGGTGCTCCTGGGTGGCGTCGGCGCGATCGATCTCGCCCGTGATCCGTCCCTCGGAGATGGTGTAGATGCGGTCGGCGAGGCCGATCAGCTCGGGCAGCTCGGACGAGATGACGACGACCGCCTTGCCCTGGGCCGCGAGCTCGTTGATGATCCCGTAGATCTCGTACTTGGCTCCCACGTCGATGCCGCGGGTGGGCTCGTCGAGGATCAGCACGTCGGGACCGGAGAAGATCCACTTCGAGAGGACGACCTTCTGCTGGTTGCCGCCGGAGAGCTTCCCCGTGACGGCCGAGACGGTCGGCGCCTTGATGTTCATCTTCGAGCGGTACGAGTCGGCGACCTTGTACTCGCGGTGCTTGTCGATCACGCCGAGCCGGGCCAGGCGCGAGAGCGCGGCGGCCGAGACGTTGACGGTGATGTCGCCGATGAGGTTGAGCCCGTAGCGCTTGCGGTCCTCGGTCGCGTAGGCGAGGCCGTTGCGGATCGCCTCGTCGACGGTGCGGGTCTGGATCTCCTCGCCGTCCTTGAAGACACGGCCGGAGATGCCGGTGCCGTAGCTCCTCCCGAAGATGCTCATCGCGAGCTCGGTGCGGCCGGCGCCCATCAGGCCCGCGAAGCCGACGATCTCGCCGGCGCGGACGGTGAAGGAGGCGTCGTCGACGACCACGCGGTCGATGTCGACCGGGTGGTGGACCGTCCAGTTCTCGACGCGCAGCTTCTCCTCGCCGATCTGCGGGTCGCGCGGCGGGAACATGCTGTTGAGGTCGCGGCCGACCATCGCGCGGATGATCCGGCTCTCGGACGCCTCCTCGCCGGCCATCGGGAAGCTCTCGATGGTGCGGCCGTCGCGGATGATCGTGACGGTGTCCGCGATGGCGCGGATCTCCTTCAGCTTGTGGCTGATGATGATGCAGGTGATGCCCTGCTTGCGGAGCTGGTCGATCAGGCCCAGCAGGTGGTCGCTGTCCTCGTCGTTGAGGGCGGCGGTGGGCTCGTCGAGGATGAGGAGCTTCACCTCCTTGGCGAGGGCCTTGGCGATCTCGACGAGCTGCTGCTTGCCGACGCCGAGCTCGAGGATCTTGGTCGCGGGGCTCTCGGCGAGGCCGACGCGGGCGAGCAGCTTCGCCGCCTCCGCGTTGGTCGCGTTCCAGTTGATGACGCCGCGGGTCGACTTCTCGTTGCCGAGGAAGATGTTCTCGGCGATGGAGAGGTAGGGGCTGAGGGCGAGCTCCTGGTGGATGATCACGATGCCGTCGGCCTCGCTGTCGTTGATCGACCGGTACTGCGCCTCCTCGCCCTCGAACTCGATGGTGCCCTCGAAGCTGCCGTACGGGTAGACGCCGGAGAGGACTTTCATCAGGGTCGACTTGCCGGCGCCGTTCTCGCCGCAGATGGCGTGGACCTCGCCGGGCTGGACCGAGAGCGAGACGCCGTCGAGAGCGCGGACGCCGCCGCCGAACTCCTTGACGATGTCGCGCATGATGAGGATGGGACTGGCCAACAGGGCCTCACTTCGTTGGGGGGAGTGGTGTGCGGACGGGGAGGCGGGGGCGGGGAGGACCGCTCCTCCCCGCCCCGCCCGACGGATCAGAGTCCGACGTCGCCGGCCTTGAGGAAGCCGGAGTCGACGAGGACCGACTGCACGTCGTCCTTCGTGACGACCTGCGGCTCCAGCAGGTAGGACGGGACGACCTTCTCGCCGTTGTCGTAGGTCTCGGTGTCGTTGACCTCGGGCTCCTCGCCCGCGACGATCGACTGCACCATCTGGAAGACGCGGTCGCCGAGGGTGCGGGTGTCCTTCCAGACCGTCATGGACTGCTCGTCGGCGAGGATCGCCTTGACGTTGGCCTTGTCGGCGTCCTGGCCGGTGATGACCGGGTAGTCGGCGCCGGGGGTGTAGCCGGCCGACTTCAGCGAGGCCTCGATGCCGATGGCCAGGCTGTCGTTGGGGGAGAGCACGACGTCGACCTTCTGGCCGCCGGTGTAGAAGGAGGAGAGGCGGTTGTCCATCTCGGACTGCGCCTTGTCGGAGGCCCAGCCCTGGATGCCGATCGAGGCCCAGTCGTCGTCCGAGGCGGGCGACTTGCCCGAGGGGACGGTGAGCTTGCCGCTCTCGATGTAGGGCTGCAGGACGTCCCACGCGCCGGAGAAGAAGAACTTCGCGTTGTTGTCGTCGGGGCTGCCGGCGAAGGGCTCGAGGGTGAAGGGGCCCGCGGCGTTCTTCAGGTCGAGGGTCGACTCGATGTACTGGCCCTGGAGCTGGCCGACCTTGTAGTTGTCGAAGGTCGCGTAGTAGTCGACGTCCGCGGTGCCGTTGATGAGACGGTCGTAGGCGATGACGGTGGCGTTCTGCTTCTTCGCCTCGGCGAGGACGGGCGCGAGCGCCTCGCCGTCGATCGCGGCGATGACCAGGATCTTGGAGCCGCCGGCGATCTGGTTCTGGATCTGCGAGATCTGCTGATCGGTCTTGTTGTCGGCGTACTGGAGGTCGACGGTGCAGTCCTCGCCCTCGAGCTGCTTCTGCAGGCCTTCGCCGTCGTTGATCCAGCGCTCGAGGCTGCGGGTCGGCATCGAGATGCCGACGGAGCAGTCGCCTTCCGCGCCGGCGCCGGCAGCGGCGCCTCCGGAGTTGGCGGGGCTCGCGGAACAGGCCGCGAGGCCGAGGGAGATGATGCCGGCGGCGGCCAGCGTGGTGATGCCGCGGGAGAACTTCATGGAGTGCATTCCTCTCTGAAAGCAGTGTCCGAGGGAGAGGACGGCGCGAGGCGTGCACGTGTGGAGCACGCCGTCGTGTCGTCGCCCAGGAGAGCGGGAGAGCCCCGAGGGGCTTTGTCCACGGAGAGAACATATTCCTTCGATCGGAGGGAGTAAAGCGCGAGTCGCGAATTTGTCCAGGCGATGCCTAAATGTGATCTTCGGTCCGCTGATCCGCGCCGTTGCTGGGGGAGAACGCTCTCAGTGCTGCCGGGCGGGCGTCTCGAGTCGCCTCGACGGCGCGCCGGCAGCCGTCGCGTCAGGGAATCGCGAGGACTCGGGGCGGGGCCGTAGGGGAACCGTGAGGACGGCTCCGAGCGGCTCCCGGGGGGTGTTGCATCACATCCTGTGCCGCTTCCCGGCAGGCGTCCGGTCCCGGGCGTCGTCCGCTCCCCGGATGGAGTCCTCCGTGCTCGACCTCGCCTACCTCCTCGGCGTGCTCGCCCTCTTCTCGCTCATCGCTCTCGCCGCGAAGGGGGTCGAGCGGCTGGGCGGACCGCCCCCCTCGGCGACCCGCGGGACCCGCGAGAAGGAGGCGGGCCGGTGATCGTCTTCGACGCCCTCGCGGCCGTGCTGGCGCTCGCCGCCGTCGTCTACCTCCTCGCGGCCCTGATCCGACCGGAGCGCTTCTGATGGATCCGCTCCTCGCCGTCCTCCAGGTCGCGACCGTCGGCCTGGCCGTCGCCCTCCTCCACCGCCCCCTCGGCGACCACATGTTCCGCGTCTACACCTCCACGCACGACCTCGCGATCGAGCGCGGCGTCTACCGCCTCATCGGCGTCGACTCCGCGGGCGAGCAGAGCTGGCGCGCCTACCTCCGCGCCGTGCTGGCCTTCTCGCTCGTCGGCGTGCTCCTGCTCTACGGGATGCAGCGCCTCCAAGCGGTCCTGCCCGGCTCCCTCGGGCTGCCCGCGGTGCCCGAGGGGCTCGCGTTCAACACCGCCGTCTCGTTCGTCACCAACACCAACTGGCAGTCCTACTCGCCGGAGGCGACCCTCGGCTTCGCGGTGCAGCTCGGCGGCCTCGCCGTGCAGAACTTCGTCTCGGCGGCCGTGGGCCTCGCGGTGGCGGTGGCGCTGATCCGCGGATTCGCGCGCCGCTCCTCGGGCACGCTCGGCAACTTCTGGGTCGACCTCGTGCGCGGCACTCTGCGCCTCCTGCTGCCCCTCGCGGTGGTGGCCGCGGTCGTGATGATCGCGGGCGGCGTGATCCAGAACCTGAACGGCCCGCTGACGGTGACCACGCTCACCGGCGGCGAGCAGAGCATCCCGGGCGGCGCGGTGGCCTCGCAGGAGGCGATCAAGCTGCTCGGCACCAACGGCGGCGGCTACTTCAACGCCAACTCCGCGCACCCGTTCGAGAACCCCTCGGCGTGGGTGTCGCTGCTGCAGATCGTGCTGATCCTCGCGATCCCGTTCTCGCTGCCGCGCACCTTCGGCCGGATGGTCGGGGACGTGCGGCAGGGGCGCGCGATCCTCGCGGCGATGGCGACGATCTTCGTCGTGTCGCTCGCAGCCCTCACCGCACTGGAGGCGGCCGGCGGCGGATCCGCGGCGCAGGCCGCCGGAGCGGCGATGGAGGGCAAGGAGACGCGCTTCGGCATCGCCGGCTCCGCCCTCTACGCGACCGCCTCGACCCTCACCTCGACCGGCGCCGTCAACGCGATGCACGACTCCTTCACCGCGCTCGGCGGCATGCTGCCGATGCTCAACATGATGCTCGGCGAGGTCGCCCCCGGCGGCGTCGGCTCGGGCCTCTACGGGATGCTCGTGCTCGCGGTGCTGGCCGTGTTCGTCGGCGGCCTGCTGGTCGGCCGGACGCCCGAGTACCTGGGCAAGAAGCTCGGCCCGCGCGAGATCAAGCTCGCGAGCCTCTACATCCTCGTGACGCCGACGCTCGTGCTGGCCGGCACGGCCCTGAGCTTCGCGATCCCGGCGGTGCGGGAGGACGTGGAGAGCACGTCGATCCTGAACCCCGGGCTGCACGGGCTCTCGGAGGTGCTCTACGCCTTCACCTCCGCGGCCAACAACAACGGCTCGGCGTTCGCCGGGCTGACGGCGAACACGCCCTGGCTGAACACGGCGCTCGGCGTCGCGATGCTCCTCGGCCGCTTCCTCCCGATCCTGCTGGTGCTCGCCCTGGCCGGCTCGCTCGCGGCGCAGTCGCCGGTGCCCTCCAGCGCCGGCACGCTGCCCACCCACCGGCCGCAGTTCGTCGGCCTCCTCGTGGGCGTCACGGTCGTCGTGACCGCGCTCACCTACTTCCCCGTACTCGCGCTGGGCCCCCTGGCGGAAGGACTGCGACTCCGATGACCACTGCACTGACCGAGGCCCCCGCGGAACCCGCGCGCCCCACCCGCGCCGCCCTCGGGCCGCGCCAGCTCGCCGCCGCGCTCCCCGGAGCGCTGCGCAAGCTCGATCCGCGCCTGATGTGGCGCAGCCCCGTCATGTTCATCGTCGAGGTCGGCGCCGTGCTGACCACGCTGCTGGCGATCGCCGAGCCGTTCCTCGGCGGGCCGGAGGAGTCGGGCGGATCGACGGTGCCCGTCACCTTCACGGCCGGCATCGCGATCTGGCTCTGGCTCACCGTGGTGTTCGCGAACCTCGCGGAGTCGGTGGCCGAGGGCCGCGGCAAGGCGCAGGCCGAGAGCCTGCGCGCCACCCGCACCAGCACTCCGGCCCGGCGCGTGGCCGACTACGACCCGGCGGACCCCTCCGCCCTGTCGGCCCGCCTGGTCGAGGTCTCCTCGGCCGACCTGCAGCTGGGGGACGTGGTCGTGGCGGAGGCGGGCGACCTCGTGCCCGGCGACGGCGACATCGTCTGGGGCATCGCCTCCATCGACGAGTCGGCGATCACGGGCGAGTCGGCCCCGGTCGTCCGCGAGAGCGGGGGCGACCGCAGCGCGGTGACGGGCGGCACGCGAGTGCTCTCCGACCGGATCGTGGTGCGCATCACCTCCAGGCCGGGCGAGACCTTCGTCGACCGGATGATCGGCCTGGTCGAGGGCGCGTCGCGGCAGAAGACGCCGAACGAGATCGCGCTCGACATCCTCCTGGCGAGCCTCTCGATCGTGTTCGTCGTGGTCGTGCTGACCCTGAACCCGATCGCCTCGTTCGCGGGAGCCTCCGTGAGCGTCCCTGTGCTGGTCGCCCTGCTCGTCTGCCTCATCCCGACCACCATCGGCGCCCTCCTCTCGGCCATCGGCATCGCCGGCATGGACCGGCTCGTGCAGCGCAATGTGCTCGCGATGTCCGGTCGGGCCGTGGAGGCGGCGGGCGACGTCACGACGCTCCTGCTCGACAAGACGGGGACGATCACCTACGGCAACCGCCGCGCGGTGGCGTTCCTCCCGCTCGACGGGGTGGCGCAGGCCGCGCTCGTCGACGCGGCCGCCTCCTCCTCGCTCAGCGACCCGACGCCCGAGGGGAAGTCGATCGTCGACCTCGCGGGCGACTCGGGCCGCCCCGCCGTCGAGCCCGCTCAGGCCGCCGTGGTGCCGTTCACCGCGCAGACCCGGATGAGCGGGCTCGACCTCCCCGACGGCTCCTCCATCCGCAAGGGCGCCGGCTCGGCCGTGCGCGCCTGGGTGGAGGAGGAGGGGCCGCTCCCCTCCGCAGTCGCAGCGCGCCTCACGGTGCTCGTCGACGGCGTCTCGGAGAGCGGCGGCACGCCCCTCGTCGTCGCGGTGAAGGACGCCCACGGCGCCCGTCTGCTCGGCGTCGTGCACCTGAAGGACGTGGTGAAGGACGGGCTCGCCGAGCGCTTCTCGGAGCTGCGCGCGATGGGCATCCGCACCGTGATGATCACGGGCGACAACCCGCTGACCGCGAAGGCGATCGCGGCGGAGGCGGGAGTCGACGACTACCTCGCCGAGGCGACCCCCGAGGACAAGCTCGCCCTGATCCGGCGCGAGCAGGAGGGCGGCGCGCTGGTCGCGATGACCGGCGACGGCACCAACGACGCTCCGGCCCTCGCGCAGGCCGACGTGGGCGTGGCGATGAACACCGGCACCTCCGCGGCGAAGGAGGCGGGCAACATGGTCGACCTCGACTCCGACCCCACCAAGCTCATCGACATCGTGCGGATCGGGAAGCAGCTGCTGATCACCCGCGGGGCGCTCACCACGTTCTCGATCGCGAACGACGTGGCGAAGTACTTCGCGATCATCCCGGCGATGTTCGCGGGGGTCTTCCCCGGGCTCGCGGTGCTGAACGTGATGCAGCTGCACTCGCCGGCCTCGGCGATCCTCTCGGCGATCGTGTTCAACGCTCTGGTGATCGTCGTGCTGATCCCGCTCGCGCTGCGGGGAGTGGCGTACCGCCCGGTCGCCGCCTCGCGCATCCTCAGCCGCAACCTTCTGGTCTACGGGCTGGGCGGAGTGATCGCTCCGTTCCTCGGGATCAAGCTCGTCGACCTGATCGTCGCCGCGATCCCCGGCTTCTGACCCGCCCGTCCCGACCACCGAAGACAGAGAGAAGAGACCATGTTCCGTCCCTACGGTGTCGCGCTGCGCGCGATGATCGTGCTCACCGTGCTGCTGGGAGCGGCGTACCCGCTCGCGGTGCTCGGGATCGGGCAGCTCGCCCTGCCCGCCCAGGCGAACGGCTCGCTGCTGCGCCAGGACGGCGCGGTGATCGGCTCGTCGCTGATCGGCCAGTCGTTCACCGACGCCGACGGAGCGCCTCTGCCGGAGTGGTTCCAGTCGCGTCCCTCCGCCGCGGGATACGACGCCGCGGCCTCGACCGGCAGCAACCTCGGCCCCGAGAACGCCGACCTGGTCGCGTCCGTCGAGGAGCGCCGGGCCGCGATCGCCGCGTTCGAGGGCGTCGATCCGGCCGCGGTGCCGGCCGACGCGCTGACCGCCTCCGCCTCCGGGCTCGACCCCGCGATCAGCCCCGCCTACGCGCAGCTGCAGGCGCCCCGCGTCGCCGCCGCCCGCGGGCTCGGCGTCGGCGCCGTGCGCGCGCTGGTCGACGAGCACACCGCGGGCCGCGAGCTCGGGTACCTCGGCGAGCCGACGGTGGACGTGCTCGAGCTCAACGCCGCTCTCGCGCGGCTGTGACCGCTCCGGTGGCGCCTCCGGCTCGTAGAATCGCGATCGGCTCGTCGGGACCGTCCGATCGAGCGGATCGACGCCGGCCCCGCGAGCCCGGGACGCCCCGGAGCCGCGAGCACGAGGGGAGGCCGGGAGCATGACGAAGGGCCGCCTGCGCGTGCTCCTCGGAGCCGCGCCCGGAGTGGGCAAGACTTACACGATGCTCGAGGAGGGCCGCCGGCTCGCCGCCGAGGGCCGCGACGTCGTGGTGGCCGTGGTCGAGACGCACGGCCGCTCCGCCACCGCCGCGATGGTCGAGGGGCTCGAGGTCGTGCCGAGGCGGGCCGTCGAGCACCGCGGTGTGCTGCTCGACGAGATGGACCTCGACGCGGTGCTCGCCCGCCGGCCGGACGTCGCGCTGGTCGACGAGCTCGCGCACACCAACGCCCCCGGCTCCCGGCACGAGAAGCGCTGGGAGGACGTGCGGACGCTCCTCGACGCCGGCATCACCGTCTTCTCGACCGTGAACATCCAGCACATCGAGTCGCTCAACGACGTCGTGCACGCGATCACCGGAGCGCCGCAGCGCGAGACGATCCCGGACGCGGTCCTCCGCGCCGCCGACCAGATCGAGGTCGTCGACCTGGCGCCCCAGGCACTGCGCGACCGCCTCGCCGACGGCCGCGTCTACCCGCCCGAGCGGATCGACGCGGCACTGTCCAACTACTTCCGGCTCGGCAACCTGACCGCCCTGCGCGAGCTCGCGCTGCTCTGGCTCGCCGACGAGGTCGACAGCGCGCTGCGCGACTACCGCGTCGAGCACGGCATCGACAGCACCTGGGAGGCGCGCGAGCGCGTGGTCGTGACCCTCACCGGCGGGCCGGAGGGCGAGACCCTGCTGCGGCGCGGCGCGCGGATCGCGGCCCGCGCCTCCGGGGGCGACCTGCTCGCCGTGCACGTGGTGACCCCCGACGGGCTCCGCACCCCGCGGCCGCACGTGCTCGAGGCGCAGCGGGCGCTGGTGGAGAAGCTCGGCGGCAGCTACCACCAGGTGGTCGGCGAGGACGTGCCGCGGACGCTGGTCGAGTTCGCCCGCTCGGTGAACGCGACCCAGCTGGTGATCGGAGTGAGCAGGCGGAGCCGCCTCGCCTCGGCGCTCACGCCCGGCACGGCGTCGACGGTGATCCGCGAGTCCGGCAACATCGACGTGCACATCGTCAGCCACTCCGCCGCCGGGCGCACCGCGGTGCTGCCGAGGCTCGACGGGGCCCTGACGCTGCGGCGCCGCCTCCTGGGACTGGCCCTCGCCCTCGTGGGCGGCCCGCTGGTGACCTGGCTGCTCTCGAGCCTCCGCAGCGACGAGTCGATCACGAGCGACGTGCTCTCGTACCAGCTGCTGGTGGTGGTGGTCGCGCTGGTCGGCGGGCTCTGGCCGGCGCTGTTCGCGGCCGTGCTCTCGGGGCTGACCCTCGACTTCTTCTTCGTCGATCCGCTCTACACGATCACCGTCGACGAGCCTCTGCACGCGCTGGCGCTGGTGCTCTACGTGCTGAACGCAGCGCTGGTCAGCGCCGTGGTCGACCGCGCGGCCCGGCGGGCGCGGGCCGCCAAGCGGTCGGGGGCGGAGTCGGAGCTGCTGGCGACGATCGCGGGCGGCGTGATCCGCGGGCAGGGGGCGCTGCAGGCGATCCTCGAGCGCTCGCGCGAGGCGTTCGGGCTGACCGGCGTGCGGCTGCTGCGCGACGGCGAGGTCGTCGCCGCGGACGGCGAGCCGCAGCCGGAAGGGGATCCCGCGCGCATCGCGGTGGGCGAGGGCGCGGTGCTCGAGCTGCACGGCCGCGAGCTGGAGGGGAGCGAGCGGCGGCTGCTGCAGGTGGTCGCCGCGCAACTGGACTCGGTGCTCGAGAACGCGGCCCTCAGCGAGACGGCCAGCTCCCTCGCTCCGCTGGCCGAGACCGACCGGGTGCGCAGCGCCCTGCTGTCGGCGGTCAGCCACGATCTGCGCCGGCCCCTCGCCGCGGCCACCGCGGCGGTCAGCGGGCTGCGCTCGCCCGACGTGGTCTGGAGCGAGCGCGACCGGGAGGAGCTGCTCGCCACCGCCGACGAGAGCCTCACCGTGCTCGCCGCACTGGTCACCGACCTGCTGGACGTGACGCGGCTGGAGGCGGGAGCGCTCGCTGTGGCGCTCGCTCCGCTCGACGCCGCCGACGTGGTGCTCCCCGCGCTCGACGAGCTCGGGCTCGGTCCCGGCGAGGTCGACCTCGACCTCGATCCGGAGGGCCCGGCGCTGCTCGCCGACGCCGTGCTGCTGCAGCGCGTCGTGGTCAACCTGCTCGCGAACGCCGTCCGCTACGCACCCTCCGGGACCCGGGTGCGCGTGGCCGCCAGCGCCTTCGGCGGCAGCGCGCAGCTGCGGATCGTCGACCACGGCCCCGGAGTGCCGGAGGAGCGGAGGGCCGAGATCTTCGTGCCGTTCCAGCGGCTCGGCGACGACGACAACCTCACCGGACTGGGCCTGGGCCTCGCGCTCTCGAAGGGGTTCACGGAGGGGATGGGCGGCACGCTCGAGACGGAGGACACTCCGGGGGGCGGGCTGACGATGGTGGTGACGCTGCCGCTGGCGCCGGAGACTGCTGCCGGCGCTCCTGCTGCTCGCGTCGCTCCTGCTGCTCCTGCTGGCGTCGCTCCTGCTGCTCCTGCTGGCGTCGCTCCTGCTGCTCCGGCCGCTCCTGCAGCCCCGCACGACGGCGGGTCGGCCGCCGCCCCGCACGAGGACTCCGGAGGAGCCGCATGAAGATCCTGATCGCCGACGACGACCCGCAGATCCTGCGCGCCCTGCGCATCACGCTCACCGCCCGCGGATACGACGTGGTGACGGCCGGTGACGGCACCGAGGCGATCAACCGCGCGGTGGACGAGCATCCGGACCTCTACATGATCGACCTCGGCATGCCCCGGCTCGACGGGGTCGAGGTCATCCACGGGCTGCGCGGCTGGACGAGCGCGCCGATCCTGGTGGTGTCGGGGAGGACGGGCGCGGCCGACAAGGTGGGCGCGCTCGACGCGGGCGCCGACGACTACGTGACCAAGCCGTTCTCGATGGACGAGGTGCTCGCGCGCATCCGGGCCCTCTCGCGGCGGGTGCAGCCGGCCGACGGCGAGCCGCTGGTCGTGATCGGCGAGGTCACCGTGGACCTGGTGGCCAAGAGCGCGACGCGGGACGGCGCCTCCGTGCGGCTCACCCCGACGGAGTGGCAGGTGCTCGAGATCCTGATCCGCAACGCGGGCAAGCTGGTCACCCGCCGCTCGCTGCTGGCCGAGATCTGGGGACCCGCGCACGTCACCGACACCGGCTACCTCCGCCTCTACCTCGCGCAGCTGCGCAAGAAGCTGGAGCCCGACCCCGCGCATCCGCGCCTACCTGCCCTTCAACCGCCTCGCCGACGGCACCGTCCACGACTGGTGACCTGCGGCCGCCCCTCCTCCGCCGAGGGAACCCCGGACCGTCG
>NZ_PSUG01000039.1:0-38754 GCF_002931755.1 Rathayibacter sp. AY2B3
GCCGGATCGCGACCATCGCCGGCCCCGCCGACATGCCGCCCGGCGTCGACCGCCTGATCGGCTGGCGCGGCGCCCTGAGCGACGCGGGCCTCGCCGACGACCTGGTGGAGTGGGGCGACTTCTCGCCCGCCAGCGGCACCGAGGCGATGCGCCGGCTCCTGGCCCGCGACCCCGACCTGGACGGCGTCTTCGCCGCGAACGACCAGATGGCCGTCGGCGCCTACGCGGCGCTGCGCGAGGCGGGTCGGCGGATCCCCGACGACGTGTCGGTCGTGGGCTTCGACGACGACCTCTTCGCGCGGAACGCCGTGCCCGCGCTGACCACGGTGCGCCAGCTCCCCGACGAGCTCGGAGCCCGCATGGTGGAGCTGCTGACCGCCCGGATCGAGGGGCTCCCCGTGGAGCACCGCACGCTGATGCCGACGTCGCTGGTCGTCCGCGCCAGCAGCTGACCCCCGCCCGCGAGTGTCCAGGAGTCGTCGCAGTCGAGGCCGAGTGCGACGACTTCCGGACAGTCGCGGGAGTTCGGGCGACCGTCGTGCGGGTCCCTCGCCGGGGGGCCTCACGGTCGCCAGCCGTGGGCCTCGAGAGCGGCACGGAGCTCGGCGATCGTCTGCGCCCGGCCACGGGTCAGACCTTCCGCGCGCACGACCACGACGATCCAGCCCGCGAGGTGAAGGGCCAGCAGCCGCTCACGGTCGCGTGAGAACTGCGCGTCGTCCGTCCGGTGCTGTCCGCCGTCGTACTCCGCCACCACCTTCCAGCGCTCGAAGACCAGGTCGCCGACCGCGAGCAGCCGACCGCCGAGCCTGATCTCGGCGTTCACCTCGGGCACCGGAAGTCCCGCTTCCTCGACGAGCACACGGAGCCACGTCTCTCTCCGCGAGGCGGCTCCGGTCGATGCCAGCCGCAGCGCGGCGATCAGCGTGCGCCGGCCCCGGCCGTGATGGGATGCCAGGCGCTCCTGAAGCTCCGGCAGTCGGACGTGCGGACGGGGATCGTCCCGGCGCGGATAGCGCGGCTCGAAGAGGAGGTGATCCGTCGCAGCGAGGAGATCGCGAGCGGACAGAAGCGGTGCGAGCGCGATCCAGGTCGACGCCGCTCCCGTGACCGGCAGCCCGTGCCGCAGGATCCTGTCGGTCTCCGTGAGAGTGTGACCGATCACTCCTCGCGTCCTCGGGGGCCGATGCGGGCTCGTGGCCGCCACGTGGATCGGATCATCGCCTTCCCGCCGCGCCGGCAGCGGCACCCCCCAGGCCTCGGCGGCGGTCAGATGGGAGAAGAGCTGCCAGGGCCGCAGCCGGGGCAGGTAGGCGGCGGCTCGCTCGAGGTGCGTGACCGGCATCACTCGCGTGCGCACTCCATGGAAGGGGCTGGCCAGAGCGGGACCGCGCAGCTGCGCGTCCGTCACTCCGGCGCGGACCGCCGCGCGGCGGGTGAATGCTCCGAGGTCGATGCTGGTCATGCCGCGATCCTGGCGGTCCGTGATCCTCGTCCGACTCTCGCGGTCCGCATTCTGTGGACGAGCCGCCGATCCGGCCCCTGGGGAGGCGTGCCTCCCGCCGCGACTGTCCAGGAGTTGTCGCAGTCGGCGTCGAGTGCGACAACTCCTGGACATTCGGAGTGAGCGGCGTCGAGTGCGACGATTTCTGAACTGTGGAAGCGACCGACCTCGAGTGCGACAACTCCTGGACAGTCGGAGTCGCCGGGCAGACGCGGAAGCCGCCGGGGTCGCGAGCGACTACGGCGACGTCCGAGGAGCCGCGAGCCCCCGCGTCAGAGGAAGAGCGGCGCCGGGTCGAGGGCGGCGAAGCGGCGGCGCATCACGGCGACCGCGTCGGCGTGCTCGTCGACGAGGACGAAGCGGCGGCCCAGGGCGTGGGCGACCGCGCCGGTCGTTCCGGAGCCGGCGAAGAAGTCGAGCACGGCGTCGCCCTCGCGGCTGGACGCCTGCACGATGCGGCGGAGGATCCCCTCCGGCTTCTGCGTCGGGTACCCCGTCTTCTCGCGGCCGGTCGGCGAGACGATCGTGTGCCACCACACGTCGGTCGGCCGCTTGCCGCGCTCGGCCTTCTCCGGGGTCACCAGGCCCGGCGCCATGTACGGCTCGCGGTCCACGGCGGCGGAGTCGAAGTGGTAGCCGCGCGGGTCCTTCACGTAGACCAGGATCGTGTCGTGCTTCGTCGGCCAGCGGCGCGTGGCCTTCGCTCCGTAGTCGTACGCCCAGATGATCTCGTTGAGGAAGCACTCGCGGCCGAAGAGCGCGTCGAGCAGCACCTTCGCGTAGTGCGCCTCCCGGTAGTCGAGGTGGAGGTAGAGGGTCCCGTCGTCGGCGAGGAGCCGCCACGCCTCGGCCAGACGAGGCTCGAGGAACGACCAGTAGTCGTCGAAGCGGTCGTCGTAGCGGAGGAGGTCGCCGCGGATCCGCTCGTAGCTGCGCCCCTTGAAGCCGGCGATCGTGCCGGTGGTGGAGCGCACGGAGGTGGTCGAGGTCCGCACCTGCGCCCGGCCGGTGTTGAACGGCGGGTCGAGGTAGACGACGGTGAAGGCCCCGTCGGCCAGCTGCGGCAGGACCTCGAGGTTGTCGGCGTGGAACACCGCGCTCCGCGACTCCGGGACGCCGTCCGCGATCTGGATCGTCCTGGGCACCCGCCAATTGTGCCAGTGCGCGCGAGCCCGGCGACACGCTCCGCGCCTCGCGCCCGCGCTCGACGGGTGCCGGGGAGGCTCCGGCGTAGAGTGGCGCGATGATCTCCGAGGTGCGCCACGACGAGGACTCGTCCCGCTACACGCTCTGGCTCGACGGCGAGACCGTCGGAGTCGCGGACTACGCCGTCCGCGGCCGAGACGTGGTCTTCCTCCACACCGAGATCGCGCCGGAGCACCGCCACGAGGGGCTCGGCGAGACCCTCGTCGAGGCCGCCCTCGACGATGCGCACGAGCGCTTCGGCGGGCGCATCGTCCCGGCGTGCCCGTTCGTCGCCGAGTTCATCGCCGAGCACCCGGACTACCAGGAGCTTCTCGCGAGCTGAGGAGCTCCCGCCCGTCCGGCCCGCCGCCGCCCCGGGCGAGCCGGTCCGCGGACGCCCGGCCGGGACCCGCCGATCAGGGGACGCGCCGCAGCCACTCCGGAGTCGAGTACTTCGTCCGCACCAGCTCCTCCGCCGCCGCGTACTCCTCCTCGGTCAGCGTCCCCGCCTCGCCGCCGTGCAGCTGCACGAAGGTCGCCTTCATCCGCTCGATGATCTCCGCGCGGCTGAGCCCGGTCTGGCTGCGCAGAGGGTCGACGCGCTTCACGGCCGACGCGATGCCCTTGTCCGAGAGCTTCTCGCGGCCGATCCGCAGCACCTGCACCATCTTCTCGGCGTCGATGTCGTAGCTCATGGTCACGTGGTGGAGGACCGCGCCGGAGCCCAGGCGCTTCTGCGCGGCGCCGCCGATCTTGCCCGAGGGCGAGGTGATGTCGTTGAGCGGCTGGTAGACCGCGTCGATCCCCAGCGACTGCAGCGCGCTGACGGCCCACTCGTCGAGGAAGGCGTAGGAGTCGGCGAAGGTCAGCCCCTGGACGAGGTCGCCGGGGACGTAGAGGGAGTACGTGACGACGCTGCCCGCCTCCATGAACATCGCGCCGCCGCCGGAGATGCGGCGGACCACGTCGACGCCGTACTTCGCCGCGTTGTCGAGGTCGACCTCGTTGCGGAGCGACTGGAAGCTGCCGATGACGACGGCCGGCTGGTCCCACTCCCAGATCCGCAGCGTCGGCTCACGGCGGCCCTCGCCGACCGCGGCGGTCAGCACCTCGTCGAGCGCCAGGTGGGTCGCGGGAGGGACGGCCCGATCGTGCACGATGCGCCAGTCGTAGTCGCGCCAGCTGGTCGCCTTCTGCAGCGAGCGGCGGATCGCGACCGCGACGGCCTCGGGCGTGAAGCCGAGCAGGACAGCATCGGCCGGGAGCGCCTGCCGGATGGCGGCGGCGATGGACTTCGCGTCGGTCTCGGCCGGCAGGCCCACGACCGCGCGGTCGATGTCGTCGAGCGCCGTGTCGGGCTCGAGGAAGAAGTCGCCCGCCAGGCGGAACCCGGCGAACCTCCCGTCGATCACGTCGAGGTCGACGACCACGAGCTTTCCGCCGGGGACCTTGTACTCGCCATGCATGACGCCAGCCTAGGCGCGAGCCGGGGCGGGGAAGCGCTCGTCCAGCCACTCCACGAGATCGGCCGTGACCTCGGCCCGGTTGAGCTCCTGGAACAGCTCGTGCCGCGCCTCCGGGTACACCCGCACCGAGACGTCCGTGTACCCGGCCCGCCGCCGGTAGGCCTGGGCGAGCGCGCGCACCGACCGCTCGCCGCCGAGGGTGTCGTCGGCGCCCACGACCAGCAGCAGCGGCAGCGGATGCGCGGACCCGCGCCGGGGGCGGCCGACCAGCCGCAGGGTCTCGACCAGTCCGATCCGCTTCGCGAGCGGCGTGGTGAAGGTCAGGGGGTCGTCGTGGAACCGCTGCCAGACCTCCGGGTCGCGCGAGAGCCATTCGAGGCCGAGGCCGCCGGCGACGCGGTGCCGCTTCGCCAGGTCGCCCGCGTTCATGTGCCCCGGGAGGCGGTAGGCCGTGCCGCTGAGCACGAGCGCGGCGTAGGCACCGGAGTGGTGGTCGACGATCCGCTGCGCCATGAGCGACCCCCAGGAGTGGCCGAGCAGCACGATCGGCACGCCGGGGCTCTCCTCCGCGAGCAGCTCCGTCAGCCGGAGGATCGCCGCCTCGGTCGCGCGCAGGCCGCCCGGCCCCAGCAGTCCGAGCCGGGAGGAGTCGCCGCCGTGCTGCTCGAGGCCGGTCCGGCCGTGCCCGCGGTGGTCGTCCGCCGCGACCGCGTACCCGGCGGCCACCAGCGCCTCCGCCAGCTCGACGTAGCGCCCCGAGTGCTCCCCGACGCCGTGGGCCAGCTGCACGATCGCGCGGGGCGAGGGGTGCGCCCACCAGCGGTAGTGGATGACGACGCCGGAGGCGTCCTCGAAGGTCCTGTCGACAGCGGCGCCGGTCATGGTGATCAGTGTGGCGCTCCGGCCGCTGCGCGCGAGGGACGCGCTGACAACTGAGAAGATACTCACGATCCATCGGCCGACACCCTGCTCGTCACGGCGCCTCGCTACCTTTTCCCTTGACGAGCGACCCCCGCGACCGTCCCCCGACCCCCTTCACGAGCGAGGCCAGCCCCTTCATGACCGTATCGCCCCTGATCTGGACCCTGACGATCGTCTTCATCGTCCTGCTCCTGCTCTTCGACTTCTTCTTCCACGTCCGGAAGGCCCACGAGCCCACGCTGAAGGAGTCGTCGATCTGGTCGGCGCTCTACGTCGGCATCGCCGTGCTCTTCGGGCTCGGCGTCCTGGTCTTCGGCGGAGCGACGCCCGGATCGGAGTACTTCGCCGGCTACATCACCGAGAAGGCCCTCTCGGTCGACAACCTGTTCGTCTTCCTCATCATCATGGCGAGCTTCAAGGTGCCCCGCGCCGACCAGCAGAAGGTGCTCCTCTTCGGCATCGTCTTCGCGCTGATCGCCCGCACCGGCTTCATCTTCCTCGGCGCCGCGCTGATCAACTCGTTCGCCTGGGTCTTCTACATCTTCGGCCTGATCCTGCTGCTGACCGCGTTCAACCTGGTCAAGCCGGGCGACGACCACTCCAGCGACAACGTGATGGTGCGCCTGGCCAAGCGGATCTTCAAGACGAGCGACCAGTACGACGGCGACAAGTTCTACACGCACATCGACGGCAAGAAGGTCCTCACGCCGATGATCCTCGTCATGGCGGCGATCGGCGGAACGGACATCCTGTTCGCCCTCGACAGCGTGCCGGCGATCTTCGGCCTCACCAGCGACGTGTACCTCGTCTTCACGGCGACCGCGTTCTCGCTGCTGGGCCTGCGCCAGCTGTACTTCCTCATCGACGGCCTGCTCGACCGCCTCGTGTACCTCAGCATCGGCCTCGCCGCGATCCTCGCCTTCATCGGCGTGAAGCTGATCCTGCACGCGCTCCACGAGAACAACCTGCCGTTCATCAACAACGGCGAGCACGTGGAGGTCTTCGAGATCGGGACCGGACTGTCGCTCTCGGTCATCATCGGCGTCCTGGTGATCACGGTGATCGCCTCGCTCGTCAGCCCCAAGGGCCGCCGCATGGCCGCCGAGGCCGCCGAGCGCCGCCGCGTGGCCGAGGCCGCGGGCGCGGACGTCGACGCCACGCACTGAGTCGTCTCGTGCGCCGCGAGGCGGCGCACCGCAGTCGGCTCCCCTAGGCGGTCGGTTTCCCGAGAGCGGGTCCCGACCGCCTAGAACGATCCGCTGACACGCGGATCGCTCGTTCGGCTCGACCGAACGCCGCGTGCCGGTGCGCAGCGGTCGGGCTACTGGCGGTCGAGTTCCCGAGAGCGGGTCCCGACCGCCTACGACGAGCCGCTGACACGCGGATCGCCTGTTCGACGGTGCTCTCTCGTGCGCCGCGGAGCGGCGCACCGCAGTCGGCCCTCAGGGGCGGCCGCGTCCCCGAGAGCGGGGCGCGACCGCCGAAGACGATCCGCTCACACGCGGATCGCCTGTTCGGCTCGAAGCGCGCGCGTGCTCCCCCCCCGGTCGGGTCAGCGGGCGCGGTACCGGTGCTCGGGGCGGCCGGTGGTGCCGTAGCTGAGCGTCATCTCGACGAGGCCGCGGCCGGCCAGGCCCGAGAGGTAGCGCTGGGCGGTGGCGCGCGAGATGCCGGCCCGCTCGGCCACCTCGAGAGCCGAGAGCTCGGCGCCCGACTCGGCCAGGCGCGCGAGGACGAGCTGCTCGGTCGCCGAGCGCGAAGGCTGCGCGACGGTGGCGTCACCGGAGTGCAGGATGCGCAGGGCCCGCTCGACGGCCTCCTGATCCGCCGCGCGGTCCTCCCGCAGCACGTTCCGGAACCGCACGTACGCGTCCAGGCGCTCGCCGAGCAGGCGCGCCTCGAACGGCTTGATGAGGTACCCGAGCGCTCCCGCGTGCAGGGCGCGCCGCACCGTCGCCCCGTCGGAGGCGGCGCTCACCACGAACGCGTCGGTGTCGAGCTCGCGGAGCAGGGCGATCCCGCTCTGGTCCGGCAGGTGCACGTCGAGCAGCAGCAGATCGGGCGCGTGCTCGGCGACGGCCGCCCGTGCCGCCCGCGCCGTGTGCACCGGAGGAAGGGCCGTCAGCCCCTGCCGCGCCTCGACCAGGTCCGCGTGCAGCTGCGCGACCCGGAAGTCGTCGTCCACCACCAGCACCGTGCGCTCCCGCGCCGTGTCCGCGCTCATGACCCGTCCCCGTCCTGCTCCGGCGGCCGCACCGCTCCGGGGAGGCGCGCGCAGAGCACGGCCCCCGACTCCGCTCCGCCGGCGTCCGCCAGCCAGACCTCGCCACCGCGTCGGGCTGCCACCTCGCGGCACAGCGGCAGTCCGAAGCCCCGGCCGTGCACGCGCCCGTCGTCCTCGACGGGGTCGCCCGCGCCGGCCCGGTCGAACAGCGAGTCCGGATCGAGCACCCCGTCGCCGGAGTCGGCGACCGTCACGAACAGCGCGTCGCCGTCGTCGAGCAGCTCGACCTCGACGAAGCGCACGTCGCGCCGCCCCTCGACCGCCGCGCGCACCGCGTTGTCCACGAGGTTCCCGACCACCGTGGCGACGTCCTCCGGCTCGACGACGGTGCCGCGCACCAGCGTCTCCTCGCCGAGCGTCAGCAGCACGCCGCGCTCGGCCGCCTCGATCCCCTTGGCCCCGACGAGAGCCTGCAGGTACGGCTCCTGCAGCCGGTCGGCGTGCTGCACCGGGTACTTGAGCGGGCCGCGGGTCAGGACCTCGTCGAGGTAGTCGCGCGCCGAGGCCGTCCGCCCCGCGTCCAGCAGGCCGGCGACCACGTGCAGGCGGTTGGCGAACTCGTGCCGCTGCACTCGGAGCGCGTTGGTCATCGCGCCGACCGCGTCGAGGCGCCGGCTCAGCGCGGCGAGGTCGGTGCGGTCGCGCAGCACCACCACCACGCCCAGGTCGCGGTCGCCGCGGGTCACCCGGCGGATGTCGACGTAGACGATGCGGGAGCGGACGACGAAGCCCTCCTCGCCGCCGGGGCGGGGCGGCTCGACGGAGTGCAGCGCGGCGCCGATCGCGTCGGCCAGCGGAACGGGCAGGTCGAGCTCCGCGAGCGGCCGCCCGTGCAGCGCCCGCCCGGTCGGGTCGTCGGAGCCGAGGATCGCGGCGGCCCGCGCGTTGCAGACGCCGACGCGCCCGTCGCGGTCGAGCGCGAGCACTCCCTCGTCGACCCCGTCGAGCACGGCGGCCTGGTCCTGCACGAGCGAGGTGAGCTCCTCCGGGGCGAGGCCGAGCGTCAGGCGCAGCAGGCGGCGGCGGATGAAGACGGAGGCCACGGCGGCGAGCACCAGCCCGGCGAGCGCCGCGGCCAGCACGCCGAGCAGCGCGGTCGGCAGATCGGTGAAGACGCTGGAGCGCGCGAAGCCGATGCTGACCTCGCCGACGACCCGCTGCTCCCCCGCGGCGAAGACCGGGACCTTGGCGCGTGCCGACTCGCCCAGCGTGCCGGTGCCCCACGAGACGCTCTCGCGCCCGGCGAGCGCCTCGTCGGGGCTGGTCGAGACCCGCTCGCCGAGGCGGTCCTCGTCGGGGTGGGCGAGGCGGATGCCCTGGTCGTCGGTGATCACGACGAAGAGCGCGCCGGTGCGCTGCTCGACGGCGGCGGCGACGTCCTCGAGCGGTCCGCCGCGCAGCTCCGAGGCGGCGGGCGCGCCGGGCACGGCGGAGGACGCGGCGACCGCGTCGCGCACGTCGGGGTCCTCGGCGACGGTGCGGGCGATGGCGAGCGCCGTCCCCTCCGCCTCGCCGCGCAGCTGCTGGACGCTGAGCGCGGTGACGAGCCCGGCGCAGACCAGCACAGCGGCCGACACCGTGGCGAGCTGCAGGACCAGGACGTGGGTCGCGAAGCGCATCGGGGCCTCCTCGCCGTCGTCGTGCGCAGAATGCGCAGAAGCCACACTATGCGCAGATGTCGCCGTAATGAGCGATACCCCGGCGCCGGACGCGGGGCTGCCTAGGGTTTCCAGCATCTCCCGGCCGGCTCTCCCGCCGAGCGCGGGCGGAGGCACTGGACGAAGGAGTCAGCTGTGTTGGTAGTACTCGGTTTCACGATGATCCTGGCCTTCATGGCCCTGATCATGACCAAGCGGCTGACGCCGATGGTCGCCCTGATCGTCGTGCCGACGATCTTCGGCCTCTTCGCGGGCGCCGGCCTCGGCATCGGCGACATGGTCCTCGAGGCGATCGGCAGCCTCGCGCCCACGGCCGCGCTGCTGATGTTCGCGATCATGTACTTCGGGATCATGATCGACGTCGGGCTCTTCGACCCGCTGATCCGCTTCATCGTCCGCGCGCTCGGCGACGACCCGGCGAAGGTCGTGCTCGGCACGGCGCTGCTGGCCGGCGCGGTCTCGCTCGACGGCGACGGCTCGACCACGTTCATCGTCACCACCGCCGCGATGCTCCCGATCTACCTGCGCCTGGGGATGAACCCGGTCGTGCTGACCTGCGTCGCCGGCCTGGCCAACGGCACGCTCAACATCGTCCCGTGGGGCGGACCGACGGTGCGCGCCGCCGCGGCCCTCCAGGTCTCGCCGAGCGAGATCTTCGTGCCGATGCTCCCCTCGCTCGCGGTGGGCCTGGCCGTCACGCTCGTCTTCGCCTGGTTCCTCGGGCTCGGCGAGCGCCGCCGCCTCGGCTCGCTCGCGCTGGCCGAGCCGATGCTCGAGCAGGAGCTCGTCGGCGCCGGCCGCGGCTCCTCCTCCCGCTCGGGCGGCGCCCGCACCGGCGGCCTCGCCGCGCTGACCGGGGGCATCCGCACCGTCGCCCGGGAGCGCTTCTCCTTCCTCCGCGGCCCCCAGGCCCTGCGCGGAGCCCAGGTCGCCGTCGCCGCCCGCGTGCAGGCCGACGACGCCGACACCGCGATGGCCGACACGATGCTCGACCCCGAGCGCGAGACGCTGCGCCCGAAGCTGATCTGGGTGAACCTGGTCCTGACCCTCGCGGTGATGACGCTGCTGGTCGCCGACGTCCTGCCGCTGCCCTACGTGTTCATGGTCGGCTCCGCGGTCGCCCTCCTGATCAACTTCCCGAAGATGAAGGACCAGGCGGCCGAGATCGTCAAGCACGCGCCGAGCATCGTGGGCGTCGTGTCGATGGTGCTGGCGGCCGGCGTGCTGATCGGCGTCCTCAACGGCACGGGCATGGTCGACGCCATGGCGGAGTGGGTCGTCGCGGTGATCCCGCCGGCGCTGGGCCCGTTCCTCGCCGTGATCACCGGTGTGCTCAGCATCCCGATGACCTTCTTCATGTCGAACGACGCGTTCTACTACGGCATCCTCCCCGTGCTCTCGGAGAGCGCGGCGAACTACGGCATCTCGCCGGTCGAGATGGCCCGCGCCTCGATCACCGGGCAGCCGGTCCACCTCCAGAGCCCGCTGGTCCCGGCGATCCTCCTGCTCGTCTCCCTCGCCGCGGTGAACCTCGGCGACCACCACCGCAAGGTGCTGTGGCGCGCGGTGATCGTCTCGCTGGTCATGCTCGCCGTCGGCGTGCTGGTCGGCTCGATCCCCTTCGGCTGAGGCCGGAGGGGCGGAGCGCCGCGCGATCGGAACGAGGACGGGACCTTCTGCTGCGGCAGGGGGTCCCGTCCTCGTTCCGCGGCTCGGTCCCGCAGCCCGCGCTAGCGCAGCAGCGGCGCCAGGTTCTCCGTCCAGACGTCGGAGCCGACCTTGAGGATCAGGGCGCCGACGACGACGAGGAACGCGACGCGGATGAAGCGGCTGCCGCGGGCGACGGCCATCCGCGAGCCGAGGTAGGCGCCCGCCACGTTCGCCACGCCCATCACGAGGCCGAGCAGCCAGATCACGTGGCCGCCCGGCACGAAGTAGAGCAGGGCGCCGAGGTTGGTCGCGACGTTGACGATCTTCGCCTTGGCGCTGGCGAGCAGGAAGTCGTAGCCCAGCGCGGTGATCAGGGCGATGATCAGGAAGGTCCCGGTGCCCGGTCCGATCAGGCCGTCGTAGAAGCCGACCAGGAGTCCCAGCACCGCGGCCGTGACGAGGTGGCGCCGGCCCGCGTGCTTGAGCGCCGTGACGCTGCCCAGCGCCGGGCGCGCGATCGTCACCACCGCGACCACGATCAGCGCGACGACGATGATCGGCTTGAACACCGCGGCCGGGAGGAGGCCGGCGAGCGTCGCGCCTCCGTAGCTGCCTGCGAGGGCGACCGCCGCCATCGGCAGCGCGGTGCGCAGATCGGGCTTCGCGCGCCGGTAGTAGGTGATCGCGCTGGTGGTCGTGCCGAAGATCGAGGCCAGCTTGTTCGTGGCGAGCGCCTGCACGGGCGAGATCCCGGGAACGAGGAGCAGTGCGGGGAGCTGGAGGAGTCCGCCGCCGCCCACGACCGCGTCGATCCAGCCGGCCGCGAAGGCGGCGAGGATCATCAGCGCGAGGACGGGGAGTCCGAGATCCTCTGTGAAGGTCAGCATCGGTCGGAAGCGTACGCGAGCACCGCGACCCCCTCGACCTCGGGGGCGGGCCGTCCTAGGGTCGGCGGCATGCGATTCGGACTCCTCCTCCCCCAGGGCCGGCGCCACGACCTCGTCGGCATCGACCCCGCCGTCAGGTGGCGCACCCTGCGCGACCTCGCCCGGCGCGCCGACGACGGCGTCCTCTCCTTCCCCGAAGCCGCCTCCGACCGCAGCGGCATCGAGCTGTCCGAGCGCGACGTCCTGCCGGCTCTGGCATGAACGGGGGGCGGGCTCCTACGCCTCCCGCCCCCCGCCCGCAAGTCCTTGGGGAGCCCCGGCCCCGCGCCTACGGTCGGAGCATGGACGCACAGGACATCCGCTGGAACGACGAAGCCCGCGACAAGATCCTCGAGGACTCGGACAGGGTCCTCCGCGAGGCGGTGCTCGACCTTGCGACGAGCAAGAAGGGCGAGCCCTGGGAGGACGTGTTCGCCGAGCTGAACGCGCGCCTCAAGGACCGCTTCATCGACTTCGAGCCCGGCCCGGACCTCCGCAAGTACGCCGAGGCCGTCTCCGCCGGGGAGATCGAGACCGGCTCGTGAGCGAGCACGACCGCGACGCCGCACTCGAGGACGAGATCACCTCGATCCACGCCCTCGGCGAGGGCCGCGTCGGCGAGACGGCCGGCCCTGAGGACGAGGACCACGAGCTCTCGCCCGAGCAGGACGCCCGCATCGAGTCCGAGCTGAAGAGCCGGGGCAGCGAGAGCTGACCGCCCCCGGCACACGGAAGGCCCGCTCCCCCTCGAGGGAGCGGGCCTTCCGTGTGAGTCGCGACTACGCCGAGAGGGGCTCGTAGTCGGTGTAGCCCTCGGCTCCTCCGCCGTAGACCGTCTCCTGGACGACCTCGTTCTCGGGGTGCCCGCCCTGCCAGCGCTCGACGAGGTCGGGGTTGGCGATCGCCGGGCGGCCGACGGCCACGGCATCGGCGTGGCCCTCGGTGATCAGCTCGGTCGCCTCCTCGCGGCTTGTCGGCGAGCCGAAGCCGCTGTTGGCGATGAAGACGCCGTCGAAGCGCGATCGGAGGTCCTGGACCAGCTCGCCGGCCGGCTCGGCGTGCAGGACGCTGAGGTAGGCCAGGCCGAGCGGGGCGAGCCCGTCGACGACGGCCTCGTAGGTGGCGCGCACGTCGTCGGCGTCGGTCTCGACGACGTCCTGGATGTTGTGGGCCGGCGAGAGGCGGATGCCGACGCGGCCCGCTCCGACCTCGTCCACGATGGCGCGGGTGACCTCGAGCGGGAACGCGGCGCGCTCGGCCGGGGTTCCGCCGTACTGGTCGGTGCGCACGTTCGAGACGGGCGAGAGGAACTCGTGCAGCAGGTAGCCGTTGGCGCCGTGCACCTCGACTCCGTCGAAGCCGGCATCGATCGCGCGGCGGGCGGCGGCGACGAACTCGTCGCGGACGGTCCCCAGCTCCTCGGTGGTCAGCGCGTGCGGCACCGGGAAGGGCTTCTTGCCGGAGGGGGTGTGCACCTCTCCGTCGATCGCGACGGCGCTCGGGGCGACGATGCGGTCGGTGCCGGTGATCTCGGTGTGCGAGACGCGGCCCGCGTTCATCAGCTGCATGACGATGCGGCCGCCGGCGGCGTGCACGGCGTCGGCGACGGCGCGCCAGCCCGCGGCCTGCGCGTCGGTCTCGATGCCGGGCTGCCCGGCGTAGCCCTTGGACTCGGCGCTCGGGAAGACGCCCTCGCTGATCAGCAGGCCCATGCTCGCGCGCTGGGCGTAGTACTCGGCGACGATCGCGCCGGGGACGCCCTGCTCGTCGGAGCGCAGGCGCGTCATCGGTGCCAGGACGATGCGGTTGGGGAGGTCGAGGTCGCCGGCGGTGAGGGGGGAGAACGGATCCACGGGATCGCCTTTCTTCGGAGCTGTCTCAGGGGGCTGCCCTGAGGGGGAGGCACGTGCACCTGCGGCGCACTCCGGGCGGCAACCGCGCGCGGAGCAGGTCCATTCCACCTCCCGGCGTTCTCCCATCCTCCGCACCCCGGGCACGCGGTCGACGGCCTGCCGCCTCCCGACCCCTGCTCGGACGCCCGGGCTGTCTACACTCGGGAGGCGACGACGAAGGAGTGTGCGCGATGCCGGCGAGACCCCACCACCCCGTGAGCTCCCGGCGGCTGCCGGCGCTCGCGGCCCTCCTGATCGCCGCGGTCCTCGCGCTGGTCCCCGCGACCGCGGCGACGGCCGAGTCGCCCGTCTCCTTCTCCTCCTCCACCGTCCTCGACTCGGTCGGCGTGCTGAGCTCCGGAGAGACCACCGAGATCGAGCAGGCCTCGCGGGCCCTCTACGACCAGCACCGCGTCCAGCTGTTCGTCGCCTTCGTCGACTCCTTCTCGGATCCGTCCGACCGCGCCGCGTGGGCGGACGAGACCGCGACCCGCAACGGGCTGGGCACCGACGACGTCCTCCTGGCCGTCGCGGTCGACGCCCGCCAGTACCAGGTGTCGGTCGCGCAGGGCTTCGCCCTCGACGACGCGCAGATCTCCTCGCTCCAGTCCGACGACATCGAGCCGAGGCTCGCCGACGGCGACTGGGCCGGAGCCGCAGTGGCCGCCGCCGACGGGATCGGGCAGCGCCTCGACGCGCCCAGCGCCGGCGAGTCCCTCGGCTCGGGGCTGCTGATCGCCCTCGGCGTGCTCGCGGCCCTCGTCGTGATCGGCCTCGTGGTGCTGCTGCTCGTCCGCCGCGCGCGGAAGCGCCGCGCCCAGGAGGCGGTGGAGGCCTCGATCGACGAGCTCGCCACCCGCGCCGGGTCGGCCCTCGTCCACGCCGACGACGCCGTCCGCACCAGCGAGCAGGAGGTCGGCTTCGCGGAGGCGCAGTTCGGCGCCGACGCGACCGGCGCGTTCCGCGAGGCGCTGGTCACCGCGAAGCGCCTGCTCGGCGAGGCCTTCACCCTGCAGCAGCGCCTCGACGACGCCGAGCCGGAGACCGATCAGGAGCGCCGCGACGGCTACCAGCGCATCCTCCAGCTCTGCGCCGACGCCGAGCGGACGCTCGACGAGCGCGCGAGCGCGTTCGAGGAGCTGCGCGACCTCGAGAAGAACGCGCCGCAGGTCGCCACCGCGCTCACGGCCCGCGCCGCCGAGGTCGGCGACCGCCTCCCCTCGGCCCGGGCCCGCCTCGCCGAGCTCGCCTCCCGCTACGCGCCGACCGCGATCGACGACGTGGGCGACGACGCCGACCAGGCGGAGGACCGTCTCCGCTTCACCCGCGACCAGCTCGCAGGTGCCCAGCAGGCGCTGCAGGCCGGCGACTCCGGCCGCGCCGCCGTGCTGCTGCGCGCGGGGCAGCAGGCGGCCGAGCAGGCCTCCGGCCTCGTCGACGCGGTGGCCACGCGGGGCGACGAGCTGCAGAAGGCGGAGGCGTCCCTCGCCGGCCGCATCGCCGAGATCCGCGCCGACGTGGCACAGGGACGAGCGCTCGCCGCCTCCCAGGACGCGGAGTCCGCCGCGCAGGCGCAGAACGTCGCCGCGGCGGTCGCCACGACCGAGGCCGCCCTCGACGACGTGGAGCGCGCCGCCGCCGTGCGTCCGAACGACCCGCTCGCCCTGCTCGAGGCGCTCACCGCCGCCGACGCCACGATCGACGCCGCCGTCGGCGGGTTCCGCGACGCGCAGGCCCAGCGCGAGCGCGAGCGGGCCGCCCTCGGCGCCGAGCTCACCTCCGCCCGCAGCCGCGTCTCGGCCGCCGAGGACTTCATCGCGGCCCGCCGCGGAGCGGTCGGCTCGGAGGCGCGCACCCGCGTCGCCGAGGCCGCCCGCTCGGCCGAGTACGCCGAGCGCATCGCCGCCACCGACCCCCGCGAGGCTCTCGCCTCCGCCCAGCGCGCCTCGCAGCTCGCCCAGCAGGCGCTCGAGCGGGCACGGGCCGACGCGGGCTCCTACTCCGCCCCGAACGCCGTCGGCAGCCCCTACGGAGGAGACACGACCGGTGCGTTCCTCGGCGGGATCCTGGTCGAGTCGCTCCTCGGAGGCGGACGCCGCAGCGGCTACCGCTCGGGCGGCTTCGGCGGCGGAGGCTTCAGCGGCGGCTTCGGCGGCGGAGGCTCGTCCCGGCGCTCCGGCGGCGGCGGCTTCGGCGGCGGGCGCAGCAGCGGCGGAGGCGGACGCCGCGGCGGAGGCGGGCGCTTCTGAGCGCCCCTCGGGCATCCGCGCACGACCACTTCCCCCACGACTCCGGCACCACCTCCGACATCCGGCACCACCCACGACGCAAGGAGAGACACCCATGGCTCAGAGACAGTCGATCTTCGGCCGCATCGCGCAGCTCGCGAAGGCCAACATCAACGCGCTCCTCGACCAGGCCGAGGATCCGCAGAAGATGCTCGACCAGATGGTCCGCGACTACACCGACAGCATCCGCGACGCGGAGGCGGCGATCGCCACCACGATCGGCAACCTGCGCCTGCTCGAGGACGACTACCGCGAGGACGTGCAGAACGCCCAGGAGTGGGGCGGCAAGGCCCTCGCCGCGAGCCGCAAGGCCGACGAGCTGCGCACCGGCGGCAGCGCCGGCGACGCCGACAAGTTCGACGCGCTGGCCAAGGTCGCTCTGCAGCGCCAGATCCAGTCGGAGAAGGAGGCGAAGGACGCCGAGCCGACCATCGCCTCGCAGACCGAGGTCGTCGACAAGCTCAAGTCGGGCCTGAACCAGATGCGCGAGAAGCTGCAGCAGCTCTCGAGCAAGCGCGACGAGCTGATCGCCCGCTCGAAGACCGTCGAGGCGCAGAGCCAGGTCCAGGACGCCGTGAAGAGCATCGACCTGATGGACCCGACGAGCGAGGTGAGCCGCTTCGAGCAGAAGATCCGCCGCGAGGAGGCCCGCGTCCGAGGCGCGGAGGAGCTCGCCTCCTCGAGCCTGGACGCGCAGTTCGAGTCGCTCGAGGACCTCGGCGAGATGACCGAGGTGGAGGCGCGCCTCGCCGCGCTCAAGTCCGGCCGCCCCCAGGACTCGATCGGCTCCTGAGCCCGTGCGCCTCCGGCGGCGGTCCCGCCGGAGGCGCACCCCCTTCCCGACACGCGCGGAACGAAGGCTGGCAATCGCCATGGTGCGGAGCCGCCGCCGTCCCCGTAGTGTTCACACCAGGTTGCCCTTGACCCCGGTCGCCCTGCTGCCGCGTCCGGCCCCTACCGACGCGGTGAACCATGAGCGGACCGCCCCCGTCGGGATCGCTCGCCGAGAGACCGTCGACGCCGACGGTCACCACGAAGAGCGAGGCGCCGATGAGCACCCCCACCACCACGTCCGTCACCGGAGGCGCCCCCCGCGTCGTCCGCACCCGCCCCCGCGCCGACGGCCGCGTCAACCCGACGACCGAGTACTCCGGTCTCCTCAGCACGGTCCGCGACGCGGGGCTCCTCCGCCGCCGCACCGGCTTCTACTACACGATGTTCGGCGCGCTGGTCCTCGCGCTCGGCGGCATCGTCACCGGCTTCGTCCTGCTGGGCGACTCCTGGTTCCAGCTCCTGCTCGCCGCCGCCCTCGGCATCGTGCTGACGCAGTTCGCCTTCCTCGCGCACGAGGCCTCGCACCGCCAGGTGTTCGAGTCCGGCAAGGCCAACGACGTCGCGGGGCGCACCCTCGCGAACCTCTTCGTCGGCATCAGCTACTCCTGGTGGATGACCAAGCACAGCCGCCACCACGCGAACCCGAACGTGCTGGGCAAGGACCCGGACATCGAGCGCGACGTCGTCTCCTTCACCGCCGAGGACGCGGCCCGCTCGCGCGGCCTCTACGCCTGGCTCACCCGCCGCCAGGGCTACGCGTTCTTCCCGTTGCTGCTGCTCGAGGGCCTCAACCTGCACCTGCACGGCTTCCGCACCGTGTTCGGCAAGGGCAAGGTCGACAAGCGCTGGGTCGAGATCACCATGCTCGTCACCCGCGTCGGCCTCTACCTCGCCGTCGTCTTCTGGGCCCTCCCCCTCGGCATGGCGTTCGCCTTCGTCGGCGTGCAGCTGGGCGTCTTCGGCCTCTACATGGGCGCCTCGTTCGCGCCGAACCACAAGGGCATGCCGCTGCTGCCGAAGGAGGCGCGCGTCGACTTCCTCCGCCGCCAGGTCCTCACCTCGCGCAGCATCCGCAGCACCTGGTTCACCGACCTCTACATGGGCGGCCTCAACTACCAGGTGGAGCACCACCTCTTCCCGAACATGCCCCGCCCGGCGCTGCGCCGCGCGCAGGTCATCGCCAAGGAGTACTGCACCACCCACCAGATCCCCTACACCGAGACCTCGCTGATGGAGTCGTACGCGATCGTCGTCCGCTACCTCAACAAGGTCGGCCTGTCTGCCGGCGGCGACCCGTTCGACTGCCCCGCCGCCTCCGCCTACGGACGCTGAGCACTCCCCCTTCCGAGGCCCCTCGCACCTTCCCGGTGCGGGGGGCCTCCGTCGTTCGCGGGAGCGCAAGGGGGTGCCCCCGCGGGCGGCGGAGTCGTAGCGTCGGGACATGAGCAGCTCCGACTACGACATCGAGCCCACCCCCACCGACACGACCGACGGCGCGCGCACGCCCGACCCCGCCACCGAGACCGGCACCTCCGCGGGCCTCGACGAGGTCGGCGGCGCGGCCTCCCCCCTGGCCGACGGCGTCGGCGCCGACGGCGAGGAGCAGAACCCCCCGCTGCCCGACTGGGGCCCCACCGACGGCGTCCACGGCACCGATGCCGAGACCGGCGCCTCGGGCACCGAGCAGCACTGACACGGCTCCGCGAGGGACCTCCCCGGCCGGTCGGCGAACGTTCCGACCGCGTTCCGAGGAGGTCCCTCCGTGTTCGCCGGAGGGTCGGCCGGCGCTCGGGCGGTGCGCCCTACACTGGCGAAATGCAGCCGACCGAACGCGCCCTCCGCGTGATCTCCTACAACCTCCGGGAGCACCGAGCGCACGCCGAGATCGCCCCCCTCGCCGCCCGCCACGACATCGACGTCCTGTGCCTGCAGGAGTGCGACACCACGAAGCTGCCGCAGGAGGTGGGCTCGCTCCGGCTCGCGTCCGTCACGGCCCGCAACCGCCTGGGCCTGGCCGTCTACTACTCGCAGGACCGTTTCGAGCTCTCCGGCAGCGCCGCGTTCGAGCTCAGCAAGTCCATGCACGACCGAGTGATGTCCCCCGCTCACGAGCGCCTGCTGGCCGTCCGCCTCGACGACCGCGACGGCGGCTCGATCGCCGTGTCCTCCTTCCACGCCGCTCCGCTGTCCGCCGGCAACGCCCTGCGCCGCAAGCAGATCGACGAGGCGCTCAACCGGCTGCGCGAGTACGCGCCGGACACCCCCTCCCTGATGGTCGGCGACTACAACTACCCGTGGTTCTTCCGCGGACTCGACCGCCGGATGACCCGGAACGGCTACCTGGTCTCGCGGAGCGACTCCCCGACCTACGCGCGCTACCGCTACTTCAGCGGCCACTTCGACTTCGCCATCAGCGACTCGGTACGGATCGAGCGGGTCTCCACGCTGCCCCAGGGCGTCTCGGACCACCTCCCGGTGATGGTCGACGCGCACTACGGCGTCCCCGCCGCCTGAGCGCGGGGCCCGCAGGCCCGCACGGTCGGTAGGCTCAGGGGGTGACGACCCTGATCCTCGCCCGGCACGGAGAGACTGTCTGGCACTCCGAGAACCGCTTCGCGGGCTCCTCCGACATCGCGCTGACCCCCCGGGGCCAGGACCAGGCGGCGACTCTGGCCGCCTGGGCCGTCGACGCCGACCTCGAGGCGGTGTACTCCTCCACCCTGGTCCGGGCCGTGCGCACCGCCGTGCCCGCCGCGCGGGCTGCCCACCTCGAGCTGCAGCCCGACCCGGCGCTGGTCGAGGTCGACTTCGGCCGCGGCGAGGGGCTGACCACCGACGAGATGGAGAAGCGCTTCCCGGACGAGTACCACGCGTGGGTCGCCGCACCGGCCATCCAGCCGATGCCCGGCGGCGAGTCCGGCCTCGACGCCGTCGCCCGCGCGAACACCTCGCTCGCCCGCATCCACCGCGAGCACCCCGACGGCCGCGTGCTCGTCGTCGCGCACGGCACGCTCATCCGCCTCCTGCTGTGCGCCTACCTCGGCATCAACCCCGAGACCTACCGGCACACCTTCCCTGTGGTGGACAACGTCTCGCTGACCACGCTGCGCTGGGACGCGACCGGCGTCGGCCTGCTCGGCTACAACGTCCCGCCCGTGCAGACGCAGCGGCGCTCCAGCTGAGCGGAGCAGCCGCCCCCGAGCGGCGCCCGGCGAGCGCGGGCTCGATCGGCCTGGTGCTGGGGTCGGTCGCCAGCGTGCAGCTCGGCGCCTCCTTCGCCGTGCTGCTCTTCCCCGCCGCGGGGCCGATCGGCACCGTGACGCTCCGGCTGGTGTTCTCGGCCGCCGTGCTGCTCCTGGTGTGCCGGCCGCGGCTGCGCGGTCACAGCCGCGGTGACTGGCTCACCGTCGCCGCCTACGGCCTCGCGCTGGGCGGGATGAACGCCTGCTACTACGAGGCCATCGCCCGGATCCCGCAGGGGGCCGCCGTCACCCTCGAGGTGCTCGGGCCGCTGACGCTCTCGGTGATCGCCGGGAGGAGCGTGCTGAGCCTGGTCTGGGCGGTGCTCGCGCTGGCCGGAGTGGTGACCCTGTCGCAGGGCGGGTTCTCGGCGCTGGACCCGGTGGGCGTCGGCTTCGCGCTGGGGGCCGCGGTGCTCTGGGCCGCGTACATCGTCTTCGCCGGCCGCACCGGCGGGCGGTTCCAGGGGATCGACGGGCTCGCGCTGGCTCTCGCGGCCGGCGCGATCGTCTCGCTCCCGTTCGGCCTCGCCTCCGCCGGACCCGCCCTGGTGGTGCCGCCGGTACTGCTCCTCGGACTCGCCGTGGCGGTGCTCTCCTCCGCGGTGCCCTACGCGCTGGAGCTGCTGGCGCTGCGGCGCCTGCGCTCCTCCACGTTCTCGATCCTGATGTCGCTCTCCCCCGGGGCGGCCGCGCTCTCCGGCTTCCTCGTGCTCGGCCAGCGCCTCAGCGCCGTCGAGGCGGTCGGGATCGCGCTCGTGGTCGCCGCGAGCATCGGGGCGGTGCGGACCGCGCGGACCTCCGCCTGAGCGCCAGTCCTTTTGTTAGGCTAACTATGTGCCGCCGACCGAGACCCCGCAGACCAGGACCGCGCAGACCAGGACCCCGCAGACCGACCTTCCGCTGACCTCCCTCGCGGGCGAGGTGCGGGCAGCGGTCGGCCGGCTGGGGCGGCGGCTCCGGCAGGAGAAGGCCCAGCACGAGCTCAGCGATCCGCAGTTCAGCGTGCTCGCGCTCCTGCACCGCGAGGGCGCGAAGACCCTCGGCGAGCTGGCCGAGGCGGAGCGGGTCCGCCCGCCGTCCATGACCCGCACGGTCGGCTGCCTGGTCGACGAGGGGCTCGTGGAGCGCCTCGCCGACCCCGCCGACGGCCGCGTCACCCGCATCCGCCCCACCGGAGCCGGCACCGCGCTGGTCCTCGATGTGCGCCGCAGCCGCGACGCCTGGCTCGTCGCGCGCCTGCAGGAGCTCCCTCCCGAGGACCTGCGCCTGCTCCACGACGCGGCGGCGGTCCTGCGCGCGGTGGCCGACCGATGAGCGCGATGTTCCGCTCCCTCGCCGTGCCGAACTACCGCATCTGGTTCGCGGGCGCGATGGTCTCGAACGTCGGCACCTGGATGCAGCGCACGGCCCAGGACTGGATCGTGATCAACGACCTGACCGACCACGACGCGACGGCGCTCGGCGTGACCATGGCGCTGCAGTTCGGACCGCAGCTCGTGATGGTCCCCTTCTCCGGCTTCATCGCCGACCGCTTCGACCGGCGCAAGCTCCTGATGGCCACCCAGGGCGCGATGGGCGCGCTCGGGCTCGGCCTGGGGCTCATCGTCGTGACCGGGGTCGTCCAGCTCTGGATGGTCTACCTCTTCGCCCTGCTGCTGGGCTTCGCCGCCGCCATCGACGCCCCTGTGCGTCAGACCTTCGTCTCGGCGCTGGTCGAGGAGCGCGACCTCACCAACGCCGTCTCGCTGAACTCCGCCTCCTTCAACTCGGCGCGGATGATCGGACCGGCCCTCGCGGGCGTGCTCATCGCCGCCGTCGGCTCCGGCTGGGTCTTCCTCCTCAACGCCGCGAGCTTCCTCGCCGTGCTGCTCTCGCTGCGGGCGCTGCACCGCGACCAGCTCCGCAGCGCACCCCGCGCCACCCGGGGCCCGGGCGCCCTGCTCGAGGGGTTCCGCTACGTGTCGAAGCGGCCGGACATCCTCGTGGTGCTCGCGATCGTCTTCCTGATCGGAACGTTCGGCCTCAACTTCCCGATCTTCGCCTCGACGATGGCGACGGTCGAGTTCGACATGGGGGCGAGCGAGTTCGGCCTGCTCTCCTCCGCCATCGCCGTCGGCTCGGTGCTGGGGGCGCTCCTCTCGGCCCGCCGCGACCGCCCGCGGCTCCGGCTCATCGTCGGTGCCTCCGCCGCCTTCGGCGTCGCGCTCGCGCTGGCCGGCGTCATGCCGACCGTCTGGGCGTTCGCGATCCTGCTCCCCTTCGTCGGCATCGCGGCGCAGACGCTGATGACCTCGGCCAACGGCTACGTGCAGCTCTCGACCGCCCCCGAAATGCGCGGCCGGGTGATGGCGCTCTACATGGCGATCTTCGTCGGCGGCACCCCGATCGGGGCCCCGCTGATCGGCTGGGTCGCGAACGCCTACGGCCCGCGCCAGGCGATGCTGGTCGGCGCCGCCTCCGGGATCACAGCGGCCGCCATCGGCCTCGCCTTCCACCTCCGCCTGCGCCGCAGAGCCCGGCTCGCGGCGCCCGAGCAGGAGGCCGCGCCCGCCACCGGCGGAGTCGGTCTGCTGCGCCCGCGGGCCTGAGCTCCGTCGGCCGGTCCGCGCACCGGGGCGGATCCGCGGACGAGTCCACTCGACGCGTCGTCCCCGACGCGGGGCGCGGAGGCCGAGCCCCTCAGGCCTCGCGCGTGATCTCGACGCGGACGAAGAGCTTCGACGAGCGCGGGCCCGCGAACACCCCGCGCAGCGGCGCGATGTCGTTGTAGTCGCGGCCCCGGCCGACGATGACGTGGCGGTCGCCGATGTCGATCAGGTTGGTCGGGTCGTAGCCGCGCCACGCGCCTCCGCAGAACCACTCGACCCAGGCGTGCGACTCCCCCACCACGGTCTCGCCGATCTCGGCGTGCGGCTTGGGGTGCAGGTAGCCCGAGACGTAGCGCGCCGGGATGCCCACCGAGCGCAGCGCCCCGAGGACGATGTGGGTGATGTCCTGGCAGACGCCCTCGCGCGCGGTCCACGACTCGGTCGCCGTGGAGTGCACCCCCGTGACGCCCTGGCGGTAGGTCATCGCCCGGCCGATGGTCTCGGCGATCGTCAGCGCGGCCTCGCACGGCCCGGCGGCCTCGTCGGCCAGAGAGCGGGCCAGCGCCGAGAGGTCCTCCGGCGGCGCGGTGCGGTGGGTCTGCTTCGACTGCTCCACGTACTCGGTGCGCGTCTCGACCTGGTCGGACAGCTGCTCCCAGCCGGTGGGGTGGTCCGGGTGCTGCTTCGGCCGGATCTCGACGAGCGAGGTCGCCGTCAGCGAGAGCTCGCGGTGCGCGTCGAGCACGTCGAAGGACGAGACGCGGGTGCCCCAGTAGTCGGTGTAGGCGTGCACCGAGGTCACCGGTCGGATGTCGAGGTTCGAGAACAGCACCAGCTGCCCGTCGGAGGAGGCGGGGAGCATCCGCGCCTCGTTGTAGGACGCGACCACGTCTCCCGCGTAGGTGAAGCCCGTGGTGTGCCTGATGCGCAGCCTGCTCACAGCGCCTCCCCGATCCAGCTCGGCATGACGTTGGTGGGGAAGTACCGCTGGCGGATCGCCTCGGAGGCGGCCGAGGTCGCCTCCTGCACGCTGTCCATGTGCCGCGGAAGGTCCTCGAGGATGTCGGTGATCGGCCGGAACTCCAGCTCGCTGCGGATCCGCCCGAGCACGCGCTGCGCGTCGCCGGAGTGGCCGATGCGACCGGTGCGCGGCTCGATGTCGCGCATGCACATCTCCGCCCGCGAGACCGAGAAGAGGATCGAGCGCGGGAAGAGCCGGTCCAGGAGGAGGAACTCGGCCGCGTTCCGCGCGCTCGGCACGCCCCGGTAGGTGCGCAGGTAGGCCTCGTAGGCGCCGCAGGAGCGGAGGATCGTGGTCCAGGAGGGGCCGCTCGCCTCGGTCAGCGAGCGGGTGGCGAGCAGACGGGCGGTCATGTCGGCGCGCTCGATCGAGCGGCCGAGCGTGAAGAACTGCCAGGCCTCGTCGCGCGAGGTCGCCGACTCGATGATGCCCACGGCGAGGGCGGAGCGCTCGCGCACCCAGCTGAAGAACTCCGAGACCCGCTCGCCCGAGACACGGCGCGGCATCCGGGTGCGCGTGGTGTTGAGGCACTCCCAGAGCTCGGTCGAGACGATCTCGCGAGCCCGGCGTGCGTTCTCGCGGGCCGCACCGAGCGAGTAGGCGATCGAGGCGGGGTTCGTGCGGTCGATCGCGAGGATCGCCAGCACGTCGGCGCGGGTGATCTCGCGCATGTCGTCGGGCGGGGTCGAGCCCATCACCGACAGGAGCGAGCGGCAGGCCGTGTCCTCGTCGATCCACGGGTCCTCGAGCAGGAGCTGGAGGTGGACGTCGAGGATGCGGGCGGTGCCGTCGGACCGCTCGATGTAGCGGCCGATCCAGAACAGCGACTCGGCGATCCGGGAGAGCATCAGTCGTCCTCCCCCGCCGCGAGCGTTTGCTGCTGCTGCTGCTGGTCCTGGTCGGTGTTCGGCGCGTCCTGCGGCGAGTGGTCGGGCGTGTGGTTGAGCGGGTAGACGATCGGGATGGAGCTGGTGACCGCGGCCTGCTCGGCGACCAGCGCCTGGATGTCGCGCGCCTCGGGCTCGGCGCTGCGCGCCTCCTCGAGGCCGACCACCCAGGTGTCCTTCGATCCGCCGCCCTGCGACGAGTTGACGACGAGCTGCCCCTCCGGGAGCGCGACGCGGGTCAGCCCGCCGGGCAGCACCCAGACGTCGGTGCCGTCGTTCACGGCGAAGGGCCGCAGGTCGGCGTGCCGGGGGCGCATCCCGTCGTCGACGAGGGTGGGGATGGTGGAGAGCTGCACGACCGGCTGCGCGATCCACCCGCGCGGGTCCGCCTGGAGGCGGGAGCGCAGCTCCGCGAGCTCCTTCGCCGAGGCGGCCGGCCCGACGACCAGGCCCTTGCCGCCGGAGCCGTCGACCGGCTTCACGACGAGCTCGTCGAGGCGGTCGAGCACCTCCTCGAGGGCTCCCGGGTCCTCCAGGCGCCACGTGTCGACGTTCTTGATCACCGGCTCCTCCGAGAGGTAGTAGCGGATGAGGTCGGGCAGGTAGGTGTAGACGAGCTTGTCGTCGGCGACGCCGTTGCCGACCGCGTTGGCGATCGTCACGTTCCCGAGGCGGGCCGCGAGCATCAGCCCGGGCGAGCCGAGCATCGAGTCGGCACGGAACTGCAGCGGATCGAGGAACTCGTCGTCCACGCGGCGGTAGATCACGTCGACCCGGGTCGGGCCGGAGGTGGTGCGCATGAACACCTTGCCGCCCGTGCAGAACAGGTCGCGGCCCTCGACCAGCTCGACGCCCATGAGACGGGCCAGGAGGGTGTGCTCGAAGTAGGCGGAGTTGTAGACGCCCGGGGTGAGCACGACCACGGTCGGATCGTCGACGCCCTCGGGGGCGGAGGCGCGGAGGGCCTGCAGCAGCTTGTTCGGATAGTCGCCGACCGGGCGCACCCGCATCGACACGAACAGCTCGGGCAGCGTCTGCGCCATCACCCGGCGGTTCGAGATGACGTAGGAGACGCCGGAGGGCACGCGGACGTTGTCCTCGAGGACCCGCCAGCCGCCCTTCTCGTCGCGGATCAGGTCGATCCCGGACACCTGGATCCGCACGCCGTTGGCGGGGACGATGCCCGCCGCCTGCCGGTGGAAGTGGCTGGAGCTCGAGATCAGCCCGGCGGGGATCACGCCGTCGGCCACGGCGTTCTGCGGGCCGTAGACGTCGGCGAGGAAGGCCTCGAGAGCACGGACCCGCTGCTTGATGCCGGTCTGCACCTCGTTCCACTCGGCGCGCTCGATGACCCGGGGGACGGCGTCGAGGGGGAACGGCCGCTCCTCCCCCGCGAAGTCGAACGTGACGCCCTGCGCGAGGTAGGAGGAGGCGAGAGCGTCGGTGCGGCCGCGCAGCTCCTCCTGGGTCATCCGCGCGAGCGAGGAGTAGATGTCGCGGTAGGCGCCGCGGACCCCGTCGGGGCCTCCGGTCGACGCCACGTCGGCGAACATCTCGTCCCAGGGGGCGGCGCCCGTGTCGGGCCGCTCGACCTTCTGGGACCCGTATCCGTCGAAGAGGTCACCCATGGCACGACTCTAGTGCGGGGCGTATTGCGGGGATGTTTCGGGCGGCGAGGGAACCCCGCACCGTCGAGGGATCCTGCTGCTGCGGGCTCCCTCGACGGTCAGGGGTTCCCTCGACGGCGGTCGGGAATACGGTGGGCCGGGCGTGGTTGAATGAGGATGTACATGCAAACGCATGGACCAGGCCCCACCGGGCCGGAGGACAGAAGGAGCGCCTGATGCAGTTCGGCATCTTCACGGTCAGCGACATCACGACCGACCCCACGACCGGACGGACCCCGTCCGAGTCCGAGAAGATCCAGGCGACCCTCGCGATCGCGCTGAAGGCGGAGGAGATCGGCCTCGACGTCTTCGCCCTGGGCGAGCACCACAACCCGCCGTTCTGGTCCTCCTCCCCCACCACCACGCTCGGCTACCTCGCGGCGAAGACCGAGAGGATCACGCTCTCCACCGCGATGGCCCTCATCACCACGAACGACCCGGTGAAGCTCGCCGAGGACTACGCGATGCTCCAGCACCTCGCCGGCGGCCGCGTCGACCTGATGCTCGGCCGCGGCAACACCGGCCCCGTCTACCCGTGGTTCGGCAAGGACATCCGCCGCGGCATCGAGCTGACGATCGAGAACTACGACCTGCTGCACCGCCTGTGGACGGAGGACTTCGTCGACTGGGAGGGCCAGTTCCGCACTCCCCTCCAGGGCTTCCAGTCGACTCCGCGCCCCCTCGACGGCGTCGCGCCGTTCGTGTGGCACGGATCGATCCGCTCCCCGCAGATCGCCGAGCAGGCCGCCTACTACGGCGACGGCTTCTTCGCGAACCACATCTTCTGGCCCGCCTCGCACACCCAGAAGATGGTGCAGCTCTACCGCCAGCGCTTCGAGCACTACGGCCACGGGACCGCCGACCAGGCGATCGTGGGCCTCGGCGGGCAGATCTTCCTGGCGAAGAACTCGCAGGACGCCGTCTCGCAGTTCCGCCCCTACTTCGACAACGCCCCCGTCTACGGCCACGGCCCCTCGCTCGAGGACTTCACGGAGCAGACCCCGCTCACGGTCGGCTCCCCGCAGCAGATCATCGACCGCACCCTCGGCTTCCGCGAGTACGTCGGCGACTACCAGCGCCAGCTGTTCCTGATGGACCACGCGGGACTCCCGCTGAAGACCGTCCTGGAGCAGATGGACATGCTCGGCGAGATCCTCCCCGCCCTGCGCGCCGGGTTCGCCGGGGGCCGCCCCTCGCACGTGCCCGACGCCCCCACCCACTCCTCCCTCGTGGCCGCGCGCGACGCGCAGCCCGCGGCCGAGCCCGTCACCGTCTAGTCAGGAGCTCTTCATGGACACCCGCAGGATCACCGTCCTCTCGGCCGGCCTCAGCCAGCCGTCCTCGACCCGGCTGCTCGCCGACCGCCTGGCCGACGCCGCCGAGTCCTCTCTCGCCGAGCAGGGCTTCGCCGTCGAGCGGAGCGTCGTGGAGCTGCGCGACCTCGCGCACGACGTCACGAACAACCTCCTCACCGGCTTCGCGAGCCCCGCTCTGCAGACCGCGCTCGACGCGGTCGCCGGCGCCGACGGACTGATCGCCGTCACGCCGATCTTCACGACCAGCTACAGCGGGCTCTTCAAGTCGTTCGTCGACGTGCTCGACACGGAGGCGCTGCGCGGCCTGCCCGTGCTGCTGGCGGCCACGGGCGGCTCCCCCCGCCACTCCCTGGCGGTCGACTACGCGATGCGGCCGCTCTTCACCTACCTGCACGCGGCGCCCCTCGCGACCACCGTGTTCGCGGCGACGGACGACTGGGGCGGAGCGACGGAGGACGGCCGGGCGCTGCCCTCGCGCATCGAGCGCGCCGGCCGCGAGCTGGCCGCTGAGGCCGCCCGATCCTCCCGCTCGGGCTCCGCGCCCGACCCGTGGGCGCTCGACGGCTCGTTCGAGGGGATGCTCGGCCGCCGGAGCTGACCGGCGCGGATCGGCCGCTCTTCTCATAGAACGGCCGATCCGTCCAGCAGCGAATCCGCGGCTTCCGCGGAGATAGCCTCCCTGCGGGAGCCTGCCGTGGCCCCCGGAAGGAGGCCGACATGGGCCTGAACAGCAGGGCGCTCCCGGCGGGCGCCGTCGACCTCTCGCCACTGCGCCGGACGGTCCTGGACCGCCGGCGCTTCCTCGGAGCGCTCGGAGTGGCCGCCTCCGTCCCGGTGCTCGCGGGCTGCGGCTTCGCGCCGGCCGGCCCGGCCGCCGACGCCGGCAGCGACACCCTGACCTTCACCACCTGGGGCACCGACGCCGAGCTGGCCGGCTTCCAGCGGGCGATCGACGCGTTCCAGTCGGCGAACGCCGGCGCCACCGTGACCCTCAACGCGGTCCCCTACGAGCAGATGTTCACCAACATCGACGCGCAGCTGCAGGCGGGCAATCCGCCGGACGTCTTCCGGGTCCCGTACTACACGTTCGGCAGCTACGCCGGGCGCGACCAGCTCCTCGACCTCTCGTCCTACCTCGACTCCGACGTCGCCGACCGCTTCACAGAGGCGGCGTGGGCCGCGGTCCAGAGCAACGGCAGCCCGTTCGGAGTCCCCCATCACACCGACACCTCACTGATCCTCTACAACACGCAGGTGCTCGCCGACGCGGGCGTCACCTCGTTCCCCACCTCGCCCGAGGAGGCGTGGACCTGGGAGGAGTTCACCGAGGTCGGGCAGAAGCTGCGCGCCTCGCTCCCCGCCGAGCGCTACCCCTTCGCCTACAACTGGCAGGGCAACGGAGTCACGCGCTGGCTCAGCCTGCTCTTCCAGGCCGACGGCCGCTTCCTCACCGAGGACCTGTCCGGGCCTGCGATCGACTCCGCCGCCGGCCGTGCCGCGATCGACTTCAGCCGCAGCTTCTTCACCGACGGCCTCGTGCCGCCGAGCAGCTCGGTGCAGGCGACCACCTACGCCAGCGACCTCTGGTACTCGCAGACCACCGCGATGACCTTCGCCGGCGCGTTCCTCATCCCCGACGCCGACTCCACCCTCGACTTCGAGTGGGGTGCCACCTACTCGCCGCGCGACGTCCGCGGAGGCGGCGACTTCGGCGGCAACGCCCTCGTCGCGACCAAGGCCGCGAAGAACCCGGAGCTGGCCGCGTCCTTCCTCGCATTCGTGACGGAGGAGGAGGCGATGCGCGACTTCTGCGCCGGAGCCTCCCTCCTCCCCACGCGCCGCGACCTCACGGAGTCGGGCATCGAGTTCGCCGTGCGCCCCGAGCTCGCCGAGGTGTTCCTCGGGCAGGCGGGCACCGTCCAGGCGTCCGACTCGGCGCAGGTCGCCTCGCCCGACATGGCCGCGATCATCACGGTGCTCAAGGAGCAGCTGGAGCAGGCCTTCGTCGGCGGGCGCAGCACCGAGGACACCATCGCCGGCCTCACCTCCGGCATCGCTGCCGCGACGCAGTGAGCCGGTCGGTCCTCGCGCCGGAGGCGGTGACCGCCCGCCCCCGGCGCACCTCTCGCGCCCCCGCCCGCGAGACGGCGGCCGCCTACGCGTTCCTCGCGCCGAACCTGCTGATGCTCGGCCTGTTCGTGTTCGTCCCCCTGGGCGGTGCGTTCCTGATCGGCTTCCAGCGGACCAACGGCTTCGGCGACGGCGTCTTCGTCGGGCTCGACAACTACGCGCGCCTGCTCGGCGACGGCCTCTTCTGGCGCTCGACGCTGAACACGGCGCTGTTCACCCTGATCGTGACCCCGCTCTCGATGGCGCTGGGCCTCGGCGCGGCGGTGCTGATGAACTCCGTGCTGCCCGCGCGGCCGGTGTTCCGCAGCATCCTCATCCTGCCGATGGCGGTCTCCGGCGTGGCGACGGCGCTGATGGGCGTGCTGATCTTCGACGAGAACAGCGGCGTGCTCGACGGCATGCTGCAGACCATCGGCCTCCCCCGCATCGCCTGGCAGTCGGGCGGAGCGGCGGCCTTCGCCTCCGTGGTGCTGGTCACCCTGTGGTGGCGCACCGGCTTCAACATGCTGATCTACCTGGCGGGGCTGCAGGGGGTGAACCCGGCGCTCTACGAGGCGGCCCGGCTCGACGGAGCGAACGCGTGGCAGCAGTTCCGACACGTGACACTGCCGCTGGTCGGCCCGTCGTCGTTCTTCCTGCTCATCCTCAACGTCATCTACTCGTTCCAGGTGTTCGACATCGTCTTCGTGCTCACCGGCGGCGGGCCGCAGAACGCGACCTCGGTGCTCGTGACCTACGCCTACGACACCGGGTTCGTCACCCGCGACCAGGGCTACGCCGCGGCCATCGGCATCGTGCTGCTGATCCTGACCATGGTCTTCACCGCGGTGCAGTGGCGCACCAACCGCTCGAGGGACCTCGTCGAATGATCCGCACCTCGCGCACGGCGCGCCTGCTCCGCCTCGCTCTCGCCCTCGGCGTCTCGGTCGTCATCGTCTTCCCGCTGTACTGGATGATCGTCGTCGCGTTCTCCTCGCGGTCCGAGCTGCTCGGCGGCACCCTCCGCCTCTGGCCGCGCGAGCTGACGCTGGTGAACTTCGAGCGCGTGTTCTCGTCGTTCCCGGTGGCGACCTGGTTCGGCAACTCCCTCGCGATCAGCCTCGTCACCGCGCTGATCACCGTGACGATCAACCTGCTCGGCGGCTACGCCTTCGCGCAGCTGCGGTTCCGCGGATCCGGCGTGCTCTTCCTCCTGGCCCTGTCGACACTCACTCTGCCCGTGCAGGTGATCATGGTGGCGCTGTTCCGGCTCGTCACCGACCTCGGGCTCTACGGGAGCTACTGGGCGGTGATCCTGCCGACGGCGGCCTCGGCGTTCGGGCTGTTCCTGGCGCGGCAGTTCATTCTCGCGATCCCGCGGGATCTCATCGAGGCGGCCCGGATCGACGGCGCCGGCCACTTCCGCGTGTTCACGGCCATCGTGCTCCCCCTCTCGAAGCCGCTGATCGCCGTGCTCTTCTTCATGTCGCTGCTCGGCTCCTGGAACGACTTCGCCTGGCCGCTCATCGCCCTGAAGGAGAACGCGCTCTTCACGCTCCCGATCGGCCTGCTCTTCCTCCAGGGGCAGTTCGGCAGCGACTACGGAGCGACCATGGCGTTCGCCCTGGTGAACGTCGTGCCGATGGTGGTGCTGTTCCTGGTGTTCCAGCGCTACTTCGTGCAGGGCTTCGCGCGCAGCGGCCTCCGCTGACTCCGCGGCGGGGGGTGCGGATCGGTGCGCTGAGCGGCCATTCGTCCCCCCGTCCGGGGCCCGGAGTGTCAATCCCCCCGTTCCGCCGACCCGGCCGGCGCCGCCCAGGGGTACGGTCGTCCCAGGCGCCCATCTCGTGCGCTCCTGAGGGCACCGTTCGAGCGGAAGGCGGGATCGCCATGAGTACCGTCGCCGCGAACGCCGCCCAGCAGAAGGTGGCCGGCCGCTACTACCTGATCGAGCGGATCGGCTCCGGCGGGATGGGCTCGGTCTACCGGGCCCGCGACGAGACCGTCCAGCGCGAGGTCGCCGTGAAGGTCTTCCGCGCGGAGGCCTCGAACCCCGAGGACGTGGCCCGCCAGGAGCGCGAGGTGCGGATGCTGAGCTCCTTCGCCCACCCCGGCATCGTCAACCTCTTCGACGCGGGGCTGCACAACTTCGGCGGCGAGGTCCGCCGCTACGTCGTGATGGAGCTCGTCGCCGACCCCACGATGGAGGCGCGGCTCGAGGCCGGCCCCCTCCCGGCGGCGGAGGTCGCGGCGATCGGCACGCAGCTCGCGGAGGCCCTGGCCTACCTGCACGAGCGCGGTGTCGTGCACCGCGACGTGAAGCCCGCGAACATCCTGGTCAGCGAGGTCGCCTCCAGCGGCTACGCCCGCACCGCCAAGCTCACCGACTTCGGCGTGGCCCACTTCATGGACGGCTCCCGCCTCACCAGCGACGGCGTGGTGATCGGCACCGCGAGCTTCGTCAGCCCGGAGCAGGTCGCGGGCGAGCCGATCAGCGGGGCGAGCGACGTCTTCTCCCTCGGCCTGGTCCTCCTCGAGGCGATCACCGGCCACCGCGAGTACTCGGGCACCGTCCTCGAGGCGGCGATCGCGCGGCTCCACCGCAGCCCCTCCGTGCCCGACTCCCTGCCGGCGGAGTGGCGGGCGCTGCTGACCTCGATGACGCAGCGGGACCCGGAGAAGCGGCCGACCGCCGACGAGGTCGCTCACCGCCTCCGGGGCGGGATGGCCGCGGGCTCGGCTGCAGCCGTGCCGATCGCGCCGGACTCGCGCGCGGCACGGATCCGGCGCTCCGTGATCATCGGCTCGAGCGTGGTCGGCGTCGGCGCGATCGCGGCGCTGTCGTGGATGCTCGGAGCGCTCGCCGGTCGCTGACCGACCGGGCGCGGGGCCCTAGGCCTCGCCGGGGAACGCGGGACGGAGCACGATCCGGGTCCAGGCGCCCACGTAGATCCGGTCGCCCTCCTCGATCTCACGGCGCTGACCGGCGGCGATCGGCGACTGCGGGAGCGGCGCCCCGGCCGGTGCGAGGTACGTGCCGTTCGCCGACTGCAGGTCCTCGACCCACCAGCGGTAGCCGTCGGTGCTGAGCTGGCAGTGGCGGCGCGACACACCGGAGTCGGATCCGCAGTCCACCTGCGGCGAGATGCCGCGGGAGACGGACGGGCGTCCGACGAGCAGGGTGCGCTCGCGGAGGACGACGGTCGCGGGCGGGCCCGGCGAGGGCATCGGGTCGTCGGCGCGCTGCTCGGCGTACCACTCCGGGTCGACCCAGAGCTCGGCGATCCACGGGCGGTCCGGGTCCGCGGAGGCGGCGGCGGGCCGGGCGGAGCCGGTGGCCGGTGAGGACGCGGCCTCCTCCTCCGGTGCTGAGGCGCCGGGGGCCGCTCCGGGCGCTGCGGCCTCCGGTGCTGCCGCCTCCGGGATCACCTCGGTCACCGGAGCGGCGGGCGGCGCGGTCGCGACGGGGGTGTCGAAGCCGGCCTCCTGCTCCGGGACCAGCTCAGTCGGAGCCGCGGGATCGGCCTGCGGCGCGGGCGCCTCGCCCAGGTGCTGGGCCGGGTCCCCCGACGGCGTCGCGGAGCCGCCGACCTCACCCGGAGCGCGCACGGCGCCGGAGGAGGTGAACGGATCCGCCTCGGGGAGGGAGCCGGTCGTGAAGTCGTAGCCGCAGTTCTCGCAGAACAGGGCGCCGGCCTCGTTCGGGAACGAGCAGTGCGGGCAGACCGAGGGGCCGGTCGGGATCGCCGTGGTCGGCGCGGCAGGAGCGGGCGACGGGGCCGCGGCGGCACCGATGGGCGCCCCGCAGACGTCGCAGTAGTCTCCGGACCGGGAGGTGTGCCCCTCGGGGCAGCGGAAGCTCACTTGCGCACCCGCGTGGTCTTGGTCGATGCGGTGTCCAGCGCCATCTCGTCGAGGCGGTCGACGCCGCGCTTGAGCCGCACAGTGCCCTCGTTCGGGTTGTCGATCTCGACGACCTTCCGCAGCTTCGCGGTCGCCTCGTCGTTCCCGGTGACGGAGGCGAGCTGCACCGCCCGCCCGAGCTTGACCGTGGCGGTCGCCTCGTCCCCCCGGGCCTTGGCCGCGAGCCCGTCCTGGATCGCCGAGGCGAGCTCGGTCTGACCCGTGTAGTGGGCGACGGCCGGATCGATGCGGGCGGTCAGGGCGGAGTCGTCCGTCCAGCGCGCCTTCACCAGGGCGGAGGCGACCACCTCGTCGCGCACGCTGAGCTGCACCCTCGCGGCGAGCTGCTCCGAGCCGACCGGCTTCGAGGCGACCCGGACCGCCACGTGGTACTCCCGCGACTCGTCGCCCCAGGCGCCGGTCGGGTAGGCGCCGGTGAGCGGGTTCACGGCGTTCCGCCGGGAGCTGAGGTCCTCGAGGTTCGGCGCGACCTGGCGGACGAAGAGCAGCTGCGCGCCCTGCGGAGTCCAGACGCGGAGCTCGCCGTTCGCGACTCCCCGGCCCATCGACGCCCGCATCAGCGACTCGAAGTCGGCGGCCATGTCGGCCGGGTTCGCGATCAGGCCCACGGTGCCCAGCAGGGCGCTCGCGATGGTGCGCGCCTCCTCGACGATCCAGCGGGAGCCGACGCCGCGCACGTCGCACTGGAAGTCGCCCGACGCCGCGCGGATCGCCGCGTCCAGCTGCATCCGCGACTCGTGCTCGTTCTTGCCGTCGGTGAGGAGGATCGCGTGCCGCTGCGTCGCCTCCGGCACGGTGGCGAACAGCTGGCGGGCGAGGGTCAGCCAGGTGCCCATCGCGGTGCCGCCGTCGGCCTGGAGGTAGCCGATCGCCTCCTTCGCCGCGGCGCGCGCGCCCGGCTCCATCCGCACCATCGAGACGGTGGCGTTGGGGTACGGGAAGGCGCGGTCGGCGCGCTCGGATCCGGCCACGACGGCGAAGAAGGTGCCGTCGAGGATCTGGTCGACGGCCACGGCGGCGGCGCGCTTGGCGGCCGTCATGTTCTCACCGGTCATCGATCCGGAGCAGTCCACGATGATGATCTCGGCCGCGGCTCCATCGGACCCGGCGACCCCCGTGCCGGACGCGGTCACCGTGACGATGGCGTGCACGTCGGTGGCGCCGTCCGAGAGGAACTCGTTCTGGAAAACACTCGCGCTGAACTCCGCCATTCCGGCAGTTTACGGGGACGCCCGGCCCGAGCGGCCCTCCATCGCCGAGGATCGGCCGGGCATCGCGGCCGGACGCCTGCGCGACAGCTGTCGGGACGAGCGGAGGCGGATCGACCGCCGCCGGAGCGCCCCCGTCAAGCCCACCGCCGCCGGACGCCGCCGGTGCCAGGGTGGAGCCGTGCCTCCCTGGACCCTCGCCCTCGCCAGCGGCGCCATCGGCGGCGCCACCCTCCTGATCGGCGCCGCGCTCGCCTGGTTCGTGCGCGTGCCCCCGAAGCTCACCGCCGCGATCTCGGCGTTCGGAGCAGGGGTGCTGATCTCGGCGCTCGCCTACGAGCTCGTGCAGGAGGCGGCGGAGGACGGCGGACTGCTCCCGACGATCCTGGGGACGCTCGCGGGAGCCGTCGTCTTCGTCGGGGCCGACGCGCTGCTCACCCGCGCCGGCGCGGGGAACCGCAAGAGCGCGAAGGGGTCGGGCGGAGGAGGCGGCGCGGCGATCGCGGCGGGAGCGCTCATCGACGGCGTCCCCGAATCGATCGTGCTCGGCCTCTCGGTCGCCCAGGGCGGTGCGGGAGCGGCGATCAGCGTGCCCATCGTCGCCGCGGTCGCGATCTCGAACCTCCCCGAGGGTCTGTCCTCCACGGTCGGGATGAAGGCCGACGGCCGCTCCGCCCGCTACGTCTTCACCGTCTGGGGCGGGATCGCCGCGATCTCGGCCGCCGCGGCGCTGGTCGGCTTCCTGGTCTTCGCCACCGCACCGGGCGCGGTCGTGGCCTTCGTGACGACCGTCGCCGCCGGCGCGATCCTCGCCATGATCTCCAACACGATGATCCCCGAGGCGTTCGACCGCGACGACGTGCTCACCGGGCTGTACGCCGTGCTGGGATTCGTGACGGCGTTCGCGCTGCATGCGGCGTCGTCGTGAGCGCCACTCCCCGCGCGGACGAACGGGGGGATGTGCGATGTGCAGGGGATCCGGAGGCATCTCGGCCCCTCAGGCGGAGGAGAGCGCTCCCGTGTGAGGATCCCCTGCAGATCGCACACCCGGGTGATCGAGCAGGGCGGAGTCAGCCGCTGAAGGCGGTGAGAGCGTCGTCGAGGATGCCGAGGCCGCGGGCGACCTCGGCAGGGGTGATGACGGCCGGCGGGACCACGTGGATCCGGTTGTCGGCGGTGAAGGGCAGGAGGCCGCGGGACAGCAGGTCGGCCTTGAGGCGGGCGACGGAGGCCGCAGGCAGCGGGGTGCGTGCGGCCTGGTCGGTCACGAGCTCGAGCGCCCAGAACACTCCGGAGCCGCGGACCTCGCCGATCAGGTCGTGCTTCGCCTCGAGCGCCGCCAGGCCCGGGGCCAGGTGCTCCGAGCCGATGGTGCGCGCGTTGTCGACGATCCCTTCCTCCTCCATCGCCTCGAGCGTCGCGACGACGCTGGCCGCGGCGAGCGGATGGCCGGAGTAGGTGAGACCGCCGGGGAAGACGCGCTCGTCGAAGTGGTGGGCGATCGGGTCCGAGATGACGACGCCGCCGATCGGGACGTAGCCGGAGTTGACGCCCTTGGCGAAGGTGATCAGGTCGGGACGCACGTCGAAGGCGTCGAAGGCGAACCACTCCCCCGTGCGGCCGAAGCCCGCCATGACCTCGTCGAGGATCAGCTGGATGCCGTAGCGGTCGGCGATCTCGCGCACCCCCGCGAGATAGCCGGGCGGCGGGGTGAGCACACCGGCGGTGCCGGGGATGGTCTCGAGGAGGAACGCGGCGATCGACTCCGGCCCCTCCGCCTGGACGACGCGCTCGAGGTGGTGGAGGGCGCGCTCGCACTCCTGCTCGAGCGTCTCGGCCCAGAACTCGCTGCGGTACAGGTACGGCCCGAAGGCGTGCACGTGCCCGCGGGAGTACTCGTTGGGGATGCGGCGCCAGTCGCCCGTCGAGACGATCGCCGCTCCCGTGTTGCCGTGGTACGAGCGGTACAGCGAGACGACCTTGTCGCGGCCGGTGAACAGCCGCGACATGCGGATCGCGTTCTCGTTCGCGTCCGCGCCGCCGTTGGTGAAGAACACCTTCTCCATGCCCTCGGGTGCCCGCTCGGTGATCAGGCGGGCCGCCTCGGCGCGGGTCTCGTTCGCGTAGGCGGGACCGACGGTGGTGAGGACGCCCGCCTGCTCCTGGATCGCGGCGACGACCTTCGGGTGCTGGTAGCCGATGGTGACGTTCACGAGCTGGCTCGAGAAGTCGAGGTAGCGGGTGCCGTCGACGTCCCAGACCTCGGCGCCGAGGCCGCCCGCGATCGGCAGCGGGTTCAGCGCACCCTGCGCCGACCAGGAGTGGAACACGCGGGACCGGTCTGCGGCGGTGACCGAGGCGTTGTCGCGGACGGTGGGGGCGGTCGAGGACGTCATGCTCCCCATCGTGCCGCGCCCGCCTCAGGAGTGGGCGTGCGGATCCGTCGATCCACGGACCCTACGATGGACGGAACGTCGAAGGGAGCCGCGCATGCCCGCGACCGTCCGCGATCTGCTGGCCGAACCGGCCTTCCGCCTCCGCGTGCTCGCCGGTGTCCACGACGAGGCCGACCTCGACGCCCCTCTGGTCTGGGCGCACTCCTCGGACCTCGTCGATCCGACGCCCTGGCTCGAGTCGGGGCAGCTGCTGCTGACCGACGGCGTCCACTTCACCGGGCACGACACCGCCGAGTTCTCGGAGGAGTACGTCGCCCGGCTGCGCGGCCGCGGCATCCGCGCGCTCGGCTTCGCCACCCGCATCGTGCACGACGAGGTGCCTGCCGCGCTCGTCGCGGCGTGCGAGCGCCAGGGCCTGCCGCTGCTGGAGGTGGCCGAGCTCACCCCGTTCATGGGGATCATCCGCTTCGTCGCCGACGTCATCTCGCGGGAGCAGCGCGAGCGGCTCGAGTGGTCGCTCGAGGCGCAGCGGCGGGTCGCCCGCGCGGCGCTGCGGCCGGACGGGCTCGCGGCGATCCTCACCGAGCTGGAGCGGCAGCTGGACTGCTGGGTCGCCCTCTACGACGCGGCCGGGCAGAGGGTGCATCTGCCCACCCGGCTCGACGTGCCGGCGGAGGAGGCGGTGGCCGCGGCCGCGAGGCACGCGCTGACCCGCGGCAGCCGAGCGGGGCTCCGGCTCGACGACGGCGGCGGAGTGACGCTGCAGACGATCGGGCGCCGCGACCACCTGCGCGGGGTGCTCGCCGTGGGCACGGGCACGCCGCTGGACCCGGCGGGCAGCGACCTGGTGGCGAGCGTCATCGCGTTGGCGAGCATCGCGCTGGAGCAGCGGCGGGCGCTCGACTCCTCCCGTCGCCAGCTGCGCTCCGGACTGCTGGAGCTGCTGGCCGCAGGAGCCTTCGACGTCGCCGAGAGCACCGCACGGCGCCTGGGGAGCCCGCTGCCCGCCGAGCCCGTGCGGGTGGTCGTGCTGAGCGCGCCCGTGCACGGCGACTCGCTCCTCGACGAGCTGGAGGTGATCGCGGAGGAGGACGGCACGCGCCTGTTCTTCGCCGAGAGGGACGGCTCGCTCGTCGCCGTGGCCGCCGCCGACGGACTCGAGCCGCTGACCGCCGTGCTGAAGCGGCACGGCGCGAGCGCCGGCGTCTCCGCCCCGATCGGCTGGTCCGACCTGGACCGGGGCCTCGAGGAGGCGCGGCGCGCCGCCGAGCGGACGGGAGACGGGACGGTGGTCCGCTTCGAGGACGTCGCCGCCGAGGGGATGATCGGGCTCCTCGCCGCCGCCGGAGCCGCACCGCTCGCCCGCCGGATGCTCGCACCGCTGCTGACCCCGGAGGGAGCCGTGCTGCTGGAGAGCGCTCGCGTCTGGCTCCGCCGCAACGGCGCCTGGGAGCCCGCCGCCCGCGACCTCGGCGTGCACCGGCACACCCTCCGCAACCGCATCACCGCCGTCGAGCGCGCCCTCGGCCTCGACCTCGACGACGTCTCCGCCCGCACCGAGCTCTGGACGGCGCTGCGGCTCCACTCATAGCCGATCTCCTCCTGCGTCGTCGATCGGCCGCAGTCGGCTCGGGCAGGTGGCCGCGCCGGGAGGAGCGGGTCGCGTCCCGCGCACGACGATCCGCTCCCACGCGGATCGCCGGTTGCGCTCCGCGGTGCTGGTGCGGCTCTCTCCTCCTGACGTCGTCGATCGCCCGCAGTCGGCGTGGGAGGGTGGTTCCTTCTCGA
>NZ_PSUG01000004.1:0-51029 GCF_002931755.1 Rathayibacter sp. AY2B3
CCTGCACAACGCACCGCGTCCTGCAGATCGCACTCCGGGAGCCTGCAGAGCGCACGCGGGCCTGCAGATCGCACGGAAGCCTGCAGAGCGCACGCGCGGGAGCGGCGCCGCGCGGTCAGAGCTGCGAAGCGCTGAAGGTGTCGCAGCTGGTGGCGTCGCCCTCGAAGCCGGCCTGGAACCAGCGCTGGCGCTGCTCGGCCGAGCCGTGCGTCCACCCCTCCGGGTCGACGGTGCCGGTGGCCTGCTCCTGGATGCGGTCGTCCCCGACGGCGGCCGCGGCGCCGAGCGCGTCCTGGTACTCCTGCGCCGTCACCGGCTTGAGGTAGGGGGTGCCGGTCTCGTCGGGCACCGTCGAGGCGTCGCCCACCCAGGCGCCGGCGAAGCAGTCGGCCTGCAGCTCGAGGCGCACCGAATCCGACTCGGGGCCGGTGCCGGAGCGGTCCGCCGACTCCATCGCGCCGGTCAGGTTCTGGATGTGGTGGCCCCACTCGTGGGCGAGGATGTACATCTGCGCGAGCGATCCGCCCGAGGTGTCGAACCGGGTGCGCAGCTCGTCGAAGAAGTCGGTGTCGAGGTAGATCGTCCGGTCCGGCGGGCAGTAGAACGGGCCGACCGCGGCGGACGCACTCCCGCAGCCGGTGGTGGTCTGGTCCTCGAACAGGTCGACGCCGGTCGGGGTCGTGTAGGCGACTCCGAGGGTGAGCGTCTGCTCGCCCCAGTAGCGGTCGAGCGACTCGGCCGCGCCCTCGAGGCGGCAGTCGACCTGCGTGTTGGCGTCGGCGCCGCTGTCGCAGGCCACCGCGGTGGAGGTGACGCCCTCCGGCGAGGAGCCTCCTCCGCCGAACACCTCGCCGAGGCCCGAGAGGTTCACGCCGAGCAGCTGGGAGAGCAGCGCGAGCACGACCACACCCACCGCGCCTCCGCCGACGGCGATGCCGGTGGTGCGGCCTCGGCGGCGGACCTTGCCGCCGCTGAGCTGGGAGTCGTCGTTGAAGGTCATGCGGACGAAGCTAGCGCTCCGCGGAAGGGCGCCGCTCGGGCTTGCGGTCAGCCCCAGCGCGACTCGCTGGCAGAGCGGATGATCTCGAGCAGCGCCTCGCGCAGGGGGCCGTGCTCGAGCGAGCCCGGGAACATGTCGACCTCGAGGCGGTGCGCCCGGCGCCAGGCCTCGCTGCCCGCGGCGGTGAGCGCGACCAGCTGCCGGCGGCGGTCGGACGGATCCGTGGTGCGCGAGACGTGCCCCTCGCGCTCGAGGCGCTCGATGGTGCGCGACATGGTCTGCACCTCGACGTGGGCCGAGGCGGCCAGCTCCTTCTGCGCGACGGGGCCCGCCTGCAGGAGGTGCAGCACGATCAGTCCGGCGTGGGTGAGGCCGATCTCGGCGAGGGCGCCGTGCCAGGCGTGCTCGACCATCCGGGAGGCGGTGGAGAGCAGCCGGCCGGTGGGCCAGTCCTCCATCCCGGAGGAGTCGTCCGCGCGCATCTGATCAGGGTAGACCCGCTCCCGGGGCGCGACGGCACCGGGCGCGGGACACTCAGGCGCTGACGCCCCGCGCCTCCCGGCCGCGAGCCGCGGACGGGCCGACCGTCACGACGCGAAGCGGTCCGTCGCCTCGATCAGCGCGTCGAGGATGCCCGGCTCGTCGAAGGCGTGGCCCGCGTCGGCGATCATCCGGAAGTCGGCCTCGGGCCAGGCCCGGTGCAGGTCCCAGGCGGTGAAGGCCGGCGTGCACATGTCGTAGCGGCCCTGCACGATGACGGCCGGGATGTCGCGGAGGACGCCGGCGTCGCGGATGAGCTGCCCCTCCTCCAGCCAGCCCTTGTGCACGAAGAAGTGGTTCTCGATTCGGGCGAAGGCGAGCGCGAAGACGGGATCGGACCAGTCCGCGATCAGCTCCGGCTTCTGCAGGAGGGTGATGGTCGACGCCTCCCAGGTGGTCCAGGCGACGCCGGCGGGACCGTGCACCGCGGGGTCCGCGTCGTGGAGGAGGCGGTAGTACGCCTCGATGAGGCCGCCCCGCTCGCCGGCCGGGACGACGGAGGTGTAGCCCTCCCAGAGATCCGGGTAGACCGCGGCGGCGCCCCCCTCGTAGAACCACTCGAGCTCGGCGCGGCGGAGGGTGAAGATGCCGCGGAGGACGATCTCGCTGACCCGCTCCGGGTGGGTCTCGGCGTAGGCGAGGGCGAGGGTCGAGCCCCAGGAGCCGCCGAGCACGAGCCAGCGCTCGACGCCGAGGTGCTCGCGGAGGCGCTCGATGTCGGCGACGAGGTACCAGGTGGTGTTGGTCGAGAGGTCGGCCTCCGGCTCGCCGGCGTGCGGCGTGGAGCGGCCGCACATCCGCTGGTCGAACAGCACGATGCGGTACTTCTCGGGGTCGAACAGTCGGCGGTGGGCGGGCGAGGTGCCGGCTCCGGGGCCGCCGTGCAGGAACACGACGGGCTTGCCCTCGGGGTTGCCCGAGACCTCCCAGTAGAGCGAGTGGCCGTCGCCGACGTCGAGCATGCCGGAGTCGTGGGGCTCGATCTCGGGGTACAGAGTGCGCATGGCCCGCACCCTACCGACTGTCAGGGTCGCGGTCCGCGAGGCGGGCGGCCCGGCCCCGGAGAGGGCGGGAGCGCCCGCGTCCACCCGGCGCACCCGCCTCCCGCGGTCGTTACTGTGGAGCGGACCTGCACGCCCCCGTCGAAGGAGCCCCCATGCCCACCACTGTGCGCGGCGTCATCGCCCGGTCGAAGGGCGCTCCCGTGGAGCTCGTCGACATCGTCGTCCCCGACCCGGGCCCGGGCGAGGCCGTGGTCGACATCGAGACCTGCGGTGTCTGCCACACCGATTTCCACTACCGCGAGGGCGGGATCAGCGACGACTTCCCCTTCCTCCTCGGGCACGAGGCGGCCGGTCGGGTCAGCGCGATCGGCGAGGGCGTCACCCACGTCGCGGTCGGCGACTTCGTGGTCCTCAACTGGCGCGCGGTCTGCGGCGAGTGCCGGGCCTGCACCCGGGCCGAGCCCTGGTACTGCTTCAACACCTTCAACGCGACGCAGCGGATGACCCTGGAGGACGGCACCGAGCTCAGTCCCGCCCTCGGGATCGGGGCGTTCGCCGAGAAGACCCTGGTGCACGCGAAGCAGTGCACGAAGGTCGATCCGGAGGCGGACCCCGCCGCGGTGGGCCTGCTCGGCTGCGGGATCATGGCCGGCCTCGGCGCGGCGATGAACACCGGGAACGTGACGCGCGGTGACTCCGTCGCGGTCATCGGCTGCGGAGGAGTCGGCACGGCGGCCGTGGTCGGCGCCGCTCTCGCGGGCGCCGGCACGGTCATCGCGATCGACCGGGACCCCAAGAAGCTGGTCGTGGGCGAGAAGCTCGGCGCCACGCACGTCATCGACTCCAGCGGCCTCGACGAGGCGGGCGTCGTCGCAGCGGTGCAGGCCCTGACGAACGGCTTCGGAGCGGACGTCGTCATCGACGCCGTGGGCCGCCCCGAGACCTGGCGTCAGGCGTTCTACGCCCGCGACCTCGCCGGGACCGTGGTGCTGGTCGGGGTGCCGACTCCCGAGATGACCCTCGAGATCCCCCTGCTCGACGTCTTCGGCCGCGGCGGCTCGCTGAAGTCGAGGTGGTATGGCGACTGCCTGCCTGAGCGCGACTTCCCGATGCTGACCGGCCTCTACCTCCAGGGCCGCCTGCCGCTGGACGAGTTCGTGAGCGAGCGGATCGGGATCGAGGACATCGAGGAGGCCTTCACCACGATGGCCGGCGGCGACGTGCTCCGCTCGGTGGTGGTGCTCTGATGGGCGCACGGATCGAGCGACTCGTCACGAGCGGCACGTTCAGCCTCGACGGCGGCACCTGGGACGTCGACAACAACGTCTGGATCGTCGGCGACGACTCCGAGTGCGTCGTCATCGACGCGGCCCACGACGCGGAGGCGATCCTCGCGGCCGTCGGCGAGCGCCGGCTCCTCGCCGTGCTGCTGACCCACGGGCACGACGACCACCTCGACGCGGTCGAGGGCGTCCGCGCGGCGACCGGCGCCCCGGTGCTGCTCCACGAGGCCGACCGGATGCTGTGGGACGCCGTGCACCCCGGCACGGCCCCGAGCGGCGGTCTGGTCGACGGTCAGGTCGTGACCGTCGCCGGCATCGCGCTCGAGGTGCGCCACACCCCGGGCCACACCCCCGGAGCGGTCTGTTTCGTGGCCGAGGCGCTGGGGACGGTGTTCACCGGCGACACGCTCTTCCAGGGCGGCCCGGGGGCCACCGGCCGCTCCTACAGCGATTTCCCGACGATCATCGACTCGATCACTGATCGCCTGCTGACGCTGCCCGCCGAGACGGTCGTCCGGACCGGCCACGGCGACTCGACGACGATCGGAGCGGAGGCCCCGCACCGCGAGGAGTGGATCGCGCGCGGGCACTGACCGGGCGGGGGGGGCAGGCGCGCGCGCTGTCGGCCCACCCTCTGCGGCGTTCTGCTCATCCGGGCCTTCGCCTCGGTGTGGGTATTTCGCAACAGGTAGGTCGTGCTCTCTTGTTACCGTGAACAATCGCCGGTACCGTGCGGAGACCACACCGCAGGCGGGATCCCCCGTCCGCCCACCGGTTCGCTGCAGAACCCGAGAGGACACGTCGACGATGACGTCACGACCCCCGGGCGGAGGCAGGCGCTCGCGCCTGCTCGCCGCCACCCTCGCCGCCTCCGCGACGATCGCCCTCGCCGCCGGCGCCGCCGTGCCGGTCGCCGTCGCCGCGACAGCGGCGACCACCCCCGCGCAGAGCCTGCTCGCGGACTTCACCTTCGACACCGCCCCGAGCGGAGGCGCCTTCACCGACAGGTCGACCCGCGCCGCCGTGAAGGGGACGCCGACCCTCGTCGCCGGGCGCACCGGGCAGGGCAGCGCCGTCTCGCTGTCCTCCTCGTTCTGGCTCGATCTCACCGGGACCGACGGGCAGCCGCTGCTGAAGGGGCGCGACTCCGTCACCCTGTCGTACGACTCCAAGCCCGCCGCCGCGGACAACGTCGGCTGGTCGGTCTTCGCCGCACGCTCGGCCGCGACCCAGGACTACGCCCAGGAGAAGTACGTCGGCGTCCTCGACAGGACGACCGGCATCACCGTCGAGCGGTACGCCAACAGCGGTGCCCGCGACTCCTCGGGCAACCTCACCGGCCCGAGCAGCACGGAGTGGAAGCACGTCGACCTCGTCCTGAGCGCCGGCACCGCCCGCCTCTACGTCGACGCGAAGCCCGTGGCCGTCACGACGGCCGGCCCCTCGCTCGCAACGGTCCTCGGATCGACCGGCGGAGTCCTGCAGGTCGGCAAGGCCAACTGGGGCGGCGGGGAGTACTTCACCGGTCTCCTCTACAACCTGCGCGTCTACGACCGCGCCCTGACCGGGGCCGAGCTGGGCGCGACCAGCAGCACCGTGGCGACCGACCTGCGCGCAGCACTCGACGTCCCCACGACCGTGCTCGGCGACCTGCCCGCGCAGGTGCTCGGGAACACCGTGACCTGGACCGTCTCCGGCGCCGGCGCAGCGCGCGTCTCCTCCACCGGCGCCGTGAACCTCTCGGGCCTCACCGCTCCCGTCGCCGTCCTCCTCCAGGCAGCCGTCGCCGGTCAAACCTACGCGTGGGACAGCACCCTCGCCGTGCCCGGTGGGCGCATCGCCACCTCCGTCAAGACCGTCACCACGACGAACGGAGTGAAGGACGACCCGCTGGCCTACAACGACGACCGTCGCGCGGACTCGCTCTTCACGGCCGCACTGCCCGCCGGCGCGACCACCTGGGAGCCGCTGAACCGCTCGCAGTCGATCCTCTCCGTCCTCAAGGACGGCGACCAGGCGCAGCGCCCGAACGCCCAGATGGGCTCGCCGCTGCTGTTCCGCTCGAAGGACGGCTCGCTCGGCGCGGTCTCGTCGCAGAACAACGCGACGGACTCCGTCTACCTCTGGAGCTCCGCCGACGGCCGCACCTTCCGCGACCAGCGCGTCCTCCGGGTCGCGCCGGGCTCGGTCGTGACCGACCCGCGGATCGTCTTCGACTCCGCCCTCGGCGTCTACAAGCTGTTCTGGACCGATCTGCTCACCACCGAGGGCCGCGTGACGCTGTTCACGGACCTCGCCTCCGGCACCGCTCCCGGAGCGACCACCCGCGCCGACGCCCGCGTCCCCGGTGTCCAGGGCTCGGGTCTCCCCGCCTGGTTCACCCAGGGCCAGGCCGGCGAGACGACGCTGACCTCGTCCGAGTTCGGCACGTTCTACCGCGAGTACGTCGACCTGAAGAACACCGGTGTGAAGTCGCTCAGCGGCTCCGTCGACGCCGGCGCCGGATCCGCTGCGATCGCCGCAGCGCTCCCGGGGCAGGCCGTGATGGAGTACAACGACGGCTCGACCAAGTCGCTCAACGTCGACTGGCAGGACGATCTGACCACCGCCGTCGACACCTCGCGTCCCGGGACCTACCAGGTCACCGGCGCCGTCCAGCAGGACCCCGAGGCGATGGTCAACGAGGCCCGCGCGGATCCGCACGTCTTCTTCAACGAGGACGACGGCTACTACTACCTCACGGGCTCGCACTACGGACAGGACTCCCTCGGCCCGATCGAGGAGAGCTCCAGCTACCGCAAGATCGGCCTCAAGCGCTCGAAGACCATCGCCGGTCTCGACTCCGCTCCTGAGCAGATCGTGATCGACCCCGACGCCGGCACGCCCGGCCTCCAGAGCCAGTACCCGAACACCTTCTACGGCTGGGGCGGATACATCTGGGCGCAGGAGTTCCACAAGATCAACGGCACCTGGTGGATCGTCGCCGGCATGAACAAGGGCTACGCGCCGGTGGGCGGCTGGTGCGACAACACCGTCCTGATCCCCTACACCGGGACCGACGCCTCGATCGCCGCGGGCGGCTTCCTCGACAAGACGAAGTGGGGCGAGCCGGTCGTCCTCGAGGGCGCGGCCTTCGACGTCAGCTACATCGACCGCCAGGAGAACGGCGCCACCCAGGGCTACTGGATCCTGCCCAACGGCAACACGCTCTCACTCGCCAAGGCGACGATGGGACCCAAGGGCACCGTCCCGCTGGTCTCCGGTGCGGTCAGCCGCATCTACGGCGAGAGCCAGCCGTGGGAGTCGGGCAAGCGCTCGCCGACCCCGTCCGACACCACCGAGGGCAGCGACCAGGGCGTCGTCGAGGCGCCGTTCATCGTGTCCGAGGGAGGACGCATGTACCTCACCTACTCGGGCGGAACGGTCGACAAGTACTACTCGCTCGGCATGCTCACGGCCGATGCGAGTGCCGACCTCCTCAACCCCGCGACGTGGACGCAGACCGCGTTCCCCGTACTGGACACCGAGGACACCTACCTGGGCCGTCTCGGCGCGGACGAGACGCAGTACTTCTCGCGCCAGCAGGCCGGCACCGGGCACAACTCGTTCGTCGAGGACGAGTCGGGCAACCTGCTCCTCGCCTACCACGCCCGCCCCTACCCGGACCCGCACACGGCGACCGACCCGCAGAACGCGGGCGGCCTGTTCGACTCGGACCGCAACACCTGGTTCAAGGGCGTGAACATCCGCGCGAGCGGCCGGCTCGACCTCTCGCTCTCGAAGGAGCAGGAGGTGGCCTCGGCCAACCGCACCGTCACGGCGACGATCACCGTGAAGGCGCCGGCTGTGCCCGTCACCGCCACGGCGGCGGCTCGCTGCGTCGCGGGCAAGGTGGTGGTCACGCTGACCACCGTCAACAAGGCCGCGTCGACCGCCGACCTCCGCTGGAACACCCTGTGGGGCGCGAAGACGCAGCAGATCGACGCAGGCCGGACCGCCTCGCTGGCCGTGACCACGCGGGCCGCCTCGGTCACCGCCGGCACCGTCCAGGGGGTCGCCACCGTCGGCAGTGCCTCCGCTCCCGTGAGCGCCGCCTACCCGGCGCTCCGCTGCGGATGACCTGACCGGCTCCTTCGACCGACGACGCCCGGCCGCCCCTCATCTGAGGGCGGCCGGGCGTCGTCGTTCCTCTCTGTGGTGATGTGCCGGGCGAACGGGTCGCGGCCCTCGATGATCTCGGCGGTGCAGCCGGCATCGCGGGAGAAGACCCACCGGATGACGCGGCCGCGTCGGACGACCGGACCGTTGCGATCCACGACCGACTCCCTCATCGAGGGGAGGTCGTCGGTCGACGAGGTACGGGGTGTCGTGAGTCGGACGGGAAGAGGCGAGCCGGTCTGTCGCTGCTGCACGAACCGGCCCGCCCCTTCGGCATCGTCTCAGTGGACGAGGGCGACCTCCGCCTCGTCCCAGGCGGGGTCGAGGTCCTCCTTCTTCCCTCGGATGAGGAGGAGTCCGATGACGGAGGCGGCGACCATGGTCACTGCGGCAGCCAGGAACACCGCCTTGTAGCCGTCGGTGAACGCGGCGAGTTCGGCCGTTCCGGACGCCATGGCGGAGTCCGCGGTACTCGCGTAGAACACGGTGAACACCGCGAGCCCGATGGATCCGCCGATGTGGAACACGGAGTTGACGACGGCTGAGGCCACTCCGGCGTCCTCGTTCTCGACCCCGAGAAGGGCGAGGTTCTGGACGGGTACGAAGAGCATGGAGAGTCCGATCCCGAGCACGACCATGGCGGGCAGGACCTGGAGGAAGTAGTTCCCGTCCGGGGTGATGCCGAGGAGCAGGAAGAGCCCTGCTGCCGAGACGAGCGGCCCGACGATCATCAGGGGTCGGGGGCCGAACGTGTTGAGGATCTTCGTGGTGACGGGCGAGAACGCCATGATCGCGACGGTCATGGCGAGGTTCGCGAGCCCGGCCGTCAGCGGCCCCATTCCGAGGACGATCTGGAAGTAGAACGCGAGGTAGAGGATGGCCCCGATCATCACGGCGCCGTTCGCGGCCTGAATCAGGATCGCGCCGCCTCGCACGCGACGCAGGATGACGCGCAGGGGCAGCAGGGGCTGGTCGACCGTGCGTTCGATGAGCACGAAGACGGTCAGCAGGACGATGCCGAGTGCGAGGAAGGCGACGGTGTCGATCGCGCCCCATCCGTGCTCGGCCCGCGTGAACCCGTAGACGATCGCGCCCAGTCCCAGGGTCACCGTGACGGTTCCCCAGACGTCGTGGCGATTGTCTCCGTCCGCCTTGCTCTCGCGAAGCACGAGAGCCCCGCCGACGAGGCCGAAGGCGACGAAGAGCAGGTTGACGAAGAGGCACCAGCGCCAGTCGGTGAATTCGGTGAGCACGCCGCCCAGGATCAGGCCGATGGCGGCTCCGGATCCGGCGACCGTGCCGAAGACGGCGAAGGCGAGATTGCGTTCCTTGCCGTGGGTGAACGTGACGGTGAGCATGGCGAGCGCGGCGGGGGCGAGCAGCGCTGCGAACGCGCCCTGGACACCGCGGGCGATGACGAGCTCCATACCGCTCTGAGCCAGTCCGGCCCAGAGCGAGGCGGCTCCGAAACCGGTCATCCCCACCATGAAGGTGCGCTTCCGGCCCCCGTAGTCGGCGATCCGACCGCCGAGAAGGAGAAGTGCTCCGAAAGCGAGGGCGTAGGCGGCGACGACCCACTGGCGCAGGCTGTCGCTCATCCCCAGATCTGCTTGGGCTTGAGGCAGGGCGATGGTGACGATCATCGTGTCGAGGACGACGACGAGCTGGGTCATGGCGAGAACGGCGAGCGCCCACCAGCGGGCGTTCGGCTTGTCCGCGATTCTGGACATGGAGAAACCTCCAGGCTTCTGAGGAATGAAGTCGCTGGAGGTTTTCAGCCTCGGATCCCGCACCGGCAGTGCACCTGACCGCCCGCAGCTCTGAAGCTGGGCAGGCGATCACGGTACCACAAGTTTACAATCATGAATGTACAGTTTCTCCCTGATTCGTCGACCGTGAGAGCCATCCCTCCGGGTGCGGTCCGTCGTCAGGACGACCCGCACCGAGGGGGTCGAGCCTCACCTTCCGACGTCGGCAGGAGAGGATGGCAGACTGGCGGCCGACGCTGTCGCACCCGCTCGTGCGGCGACGCGTCGCCACCCTCCGGGCCGCCTCAGCACCCACCATCCCTAGCCGCTCACTCGGACCGAGGGAGCGGCGGAATCGATCACGACATGGAATCGAACCCGCCCAGCGGTGAGGAGGTCCTGCCTTCTCCTCGGACGTCTCCTCGCGCGACGCGACCCAACAACCGGACTCGGATCCTCGACGCAGCGGTCCGCGTCGCGGCACGGGAAGGATCTGTCCGCGTCACGCTCGAAGCGACTGCCGAAGAGGCTGGGCTGACACGCGGTGGAATGATGTACCACTTCCGCGATCGAGCCGATCTCGCCCGTGCTCTCCAGGAGCACGTCGCGGCCGGCTGGGAAGCCCAGCTGATCGACGTCGCGGGGAAGACGGCGGACGAGGCCACCTTGACGGAGCGCGTGACCGCCTACGTCACCGTCGCCCTGACGCCGTCGACGCGCATGCAGATCGGACTCCTCCAGGCCACGGGCAGCGACACCGCTCTCCGAGCGCCGGTAGCGGAGGTGCGCCGACGGTGGACGCCCTCCGCAGAGGAGACCGCGGCCGATCCGATCGCTCTCCGCCAGTTCATCGCCTGTCTTGCTGCGGACGGCCTGTGGTCGCACCACTCCCTCGGAGGTGATCGGATACCGGACGACACTCGAGCCGCGGTGATCTCCGAGATCATCCAGCTCTCCAGCCCGGGGTGATGCACGAAGGGCACTTTCCGGCGCGAGGCGGGTCCCGGCCGGGAGGAGCCCGACCGGGACCGAGACTCTTCCTTCTGCGGTCGAGGATCAGGACAGGCCTGTCCCCGGACCCGGCTCCTGGGTCGAGCCGAGCCCCAGGCCGGCCTCACACTGCTGAGGATGCAGCAGGGACGGCCTCCTCGAGGAGCGCCGCCATCGCCTCGCACCACGGCAGCACGGTCGCGAACGTCACCGACACGACCGATCCGACGACGGCCGACCAGGAGACGTCCCGCGTGCGCCCGCACAGGCACTCCGCTCGTCAGCGGGACAGCAGCGCGACGTGGATCTCCTCGGCGAGGAGGTCGAGTGCTCTGGCGTGGGACGCCAGGAAGGCCCGGCCGTCGCGCGTGATCGAGAAGCGCTCGATGCGCTGCAGCGCGGTCCTCCTGCCTCTCTCGAGGAGCACCAGACCCCGGCGTGAGAGCCGGAGGAGGCGCTTGCGCACCTCGACGACATCGACGCGGTCGCCGGAGCGGAGGTCGAGAACTGCTCGCAGGCGGGACTCGTCTCGGTTCTCTCCGGTCGCCAGCGCGATCAGGATGAAGACGTCGATGCTGCAGTCGAGCCCGCAGGCTCCGCAGCGGTTCGTGCACCGCGCAGGGCGTGCCAGGGACACGAGGAATCGATCGAGGCGCATCACGGATGTCTCCTGGGGAACGGCGGCCTCCTGCTGCAACGGGAGGGTCCGGGTGGGCCGGTCACGGCCGGCGTGCGCGTCCGGGCATCGTAGCCAGGGCAGCTCCAGAGGTGCGGAGGCTCGACATGGTCGTCGGACGATCGGGTCGTGGGCTCATCCGGACGTTGCAGGGGAACGCTCAGGAGAGAGGGAGGGCGTTGCCGTTGATCAGCAGGAGGTCGTGCGCTCCGACCGCAGCTGCGCTTCCGGCCGCTCCGTCGTCCTTCTCCTCGGCGAGGCCGTGCGGTTGCGCGGCCTTCGCCAGCACGAGCCCGGCGGTCGGGACAGTCCCGGTTCTCACGCTGTGATGCATCTCGTCGGTCGTCCTTCAGAGGTGGCGGCACTGCAGGTCGGGCGCAGTGCCGGTCGGGGCGGTACCGCAGGGGAGCGGGCGATCGTGTCGCCCGCTCCCCCGCCTTCTCAGCGGCAGCTGCGTGCCGGGTAGTCGACGCTCGTCTGCGCGGTGACCGTCTTCCCGTCGACGACGGCCTTCCCTGTCGCGGCCACCGTCCCGGCGGGGATCGAGACCGCGCGGGTGGTGACGGCGCCCGACGCGGATGCTCCCGGCGCGACTCCGGTCACGGTCTTCGAGCCGAAGGCGGTGACGGTCGTGATGTCCATGATCGAGCGGCTGTCGTTCTTGACCACAGTGGTCAGGACGACCTTCCCGCTGACGCAGCGGGTCGACGCCGTGGCGGTCACGGTGAGCGGCGACGTGACGGTGACCTTCGCGGTCACGGTCCGGTTCGCAGGCGCGACCTCCTCCGTCGGCGTCAGGTCGAAGACCGGTCGGCCGTCGGCGGCGTAGTGGATGCGGGCGAGACGGGTGTCGCGGCCGTCACCCCCGACTCCGTTGCCCCAGGTGTGGTAGACGTACAGGTCGTTGCCGTCCTCGTCCTGGGTGACGGCTCCGTGGCCGGGACCCTGCTCGTAGGCGCGGTAGTCTACGACGCCGTCGGGCAGGGGGACGCTCTGCAGGAGCGGGCCGTCGTACTTCGTCCAGCTCGCGATGTCGGTCAGGTCACTGCCCTCCTCCGCCCAGGCGCCTCCCACGATGTACTTCGGGCTGACACCGCTGCTGGAGTAGACGAGCGTGATCCTCCCGTCGCGCTGGATCGCGAACGCTCCCTCGGACAGGTGGTCCTCGAACGTCAGCGAGGGCACGATGATCGGGGTCGGCTCGCCGATGACGCGGGTGGGGTTCGCGGGATCGACCTTGGCGATCCAGGTCGCCGGGTCGCTCACTCCGTTGTCGACGTAGCGCTGGGACCACGCGTAGTACCCGGTTCCACCGGACTCGAAGTAGGTCATGTCGAGGCTGATGTTGCGTCCCGTGCCGGGGCGTCCGAGGGCGCTCCCGTCGCTCTTCAGGACGGCGCGCGGCGCGCTCCAGTCGGAGGGGTTCGCGGGGTCTCCGCCGTCGCGCAGCTGCATGATGTGCGCCTGCACCGTGAACCACTGACCGTTCTGGTTCGACTGGTCGTTGTCCGGGTTGAAGCACGGGGCGAACAGGATGGAGAGCTTGCCGCCGATCTCGTGGATCTCGGGGGCCCAGTAGCAGCCCGCGATCACCTTGCCCTCGGCGGTGCGGTCCATCCGCGTGGTGCGGTTGAGGAGGTCCACCTCACGCGCGCGTCCGCCGTTGTCGTCGCTGAGCTGGTCGATGCTGTCGGCGACCCGGATCGGCAGGTGCTGCGAGGCGACGTTGTTGTTGTTCGTGTCGTCCGTGGCGGTGAAGAGGTACTGCGTCTTCCCGTTGCGCTCGTAGCGGTAGATCGTCGGATCCGCGCGGTTGTAGGCGAACGGCTCGTTGTACTGGCGCTGGCGGACGGTCCCGGAGAGGTCGTACGTTCCCGGGCCCTTCGCGGCGAGGTCGGCGAGCTGCTGCTGGTTCCAGTCGATGCCGAGGCTGCCGGTCGAGCCGTCGTTGTAGGAGAGCTGCGCCTTCACTCCGGACAGGGCGGAGGTGTCGCCCTGATCGATCGTCTGCGGTGCGACCGAGGATCCGGTGTTGACCGTGCGGCCGAACCTCTTGGCGAGCGAGTCGGCGACGGAGCCGGAGACGGTCAGCGCGCCGCCCGGCAGAGCGTCGGGGACGCGGCCCGAGACCCCGGAGAGGTCGGGAGCGGCGACAGTAGCGGGGCTTCCTCCGAGGACCGCACCGCGGTTCCCGTCGGTCACGACGACGCTGCGACGGCCGCCGTCCTTCGGCCAGAACGCCTGCGCGCGGAGCTCGGTGCGGGCGAGGTCCGTGACGGTCGTGTACTTCGCAGCCCCGGAGGAGTCCGTCCAGGAGACGAGGTAGCGGTTCTGGTCTGTGTCGTAGACGGCCTTCGGCGCGACGACGCCCCCGGTGGTGCCGAGGTCGATGAGGCCGAGCTCGGTGAAGTCGGACGCGGTGGCGTCCGTGGCCTTGAAGACCAGAGCGCTCGAGGCCCCGGTGCCGTCGGACGCGCCCGACTGCAGGACGCGGGTGGCGATCACGCCGACGGTCCCGTCGGCGAAGGTGAACAGCGAGGGGTTCGCGAGGCCGCGGTTGTCGGCCTTGTCGGTCCCGAGGAAGACCCCGTCGGCGAAGAGGACTCCCGAGTTGCCCGAGAGCGGTGCCGCGTCGGCGACGGACGAGCCGAGTGCCAGGTGGAGGCCGCGGGCGATCGTGTCCTGGTTCGCCTTGTCCTCGCCGGTCGGCGTCCGGGTGTACGACACCACGGTCTTCGCCGTGGAGGCGCTGAGGACGGTGGTGCGGAAGGTCTTCGTCAGCGTGGTGGTGCCGACCTTCACGGAGGCGGTGAGCGCGAGCGCCCGGTCGGTCGCCGTGTCGTTCACGAGGCGTCCGCCGGACAGGCCGGCGCCGTCCGCGCTCCACGACACGGTATAGCCGGCGAGCGTGGGAAGAGCGGTTCCGGAGGCGACGGTCGGCGGGACGACGAGGGCGGTGCGCAGGCGCGCCGTGGCGTCGGCCTCGGTGTCCGCGGCGACGGTGACGCTGCGCGCGGTGCCGGTGGCGGCGGATCCGGCGAAGGTCGCGGTCGGGGTCAGGGTCACGGTGGCGTTCGCCGAGCCGGGTGCCGGGCGGCGCACGGAGCCGTCGGTGCCGATCACAGCGGGGTCGCTGCTCGCCCAGGTGAGGACGGAGCCGCCCGCGCCGCGGGTCGGCAGGGAGAGGTCGCTGGTGACGGGTCCGGTCACGGAGACGGTCGCCGCGGCGGCGTCCGATGCGGCGATCGCGGCGGCGGCCGGAGCCGCGTCCTCGCGCACCTGGTCCTGGGTCAGTGCGGAGGAGTAGACGTGCACGTCGTCCATCGCCCCGGCGAAGAGAGGGTCGGGGCCGTAGAACGACTTGCCGAGGAGGCCGGAGAAGGCGGAGGTGCCGACGGTCGCCGCTCCGGTCGCGGAGGTCGGGGTGGTCTGGGCGAGCCGGCCGTCGACGTAGGTCGAGACGCTGACGCCGCTGCGCAGGACCACGGCGACGTGGCTCCAGCGGCCGGTGGCGGCGGGACCGGAGTCGGCCGCGCGCTGCTCCGAGCCGTTCTTCACGGCACCGATCAGGTTGCCTCCGCACTGGGGCGTGGTGAAGAGGTACCGCTCGGTCGACTGCCCGAGCGCGTACGCCCAGCTGCAGCTCTGGTTCCCCTCCCAGCGCAGCCAGGCCGACATGGTCACGTCGGTGGTGGCCGCCGTGGTCAGTCCCGGCGCGATCTCGGCGTAGGCGGCGGAGCTGCCTGCAGCGCCACCGGGGAGGCGGAGTGCGCGGTCGGTGCCGCCGCGCGGGCCGACGACGGTCGTCGCTCCGGTCCCGCGCACGGTGGCGGAGCGGCCGGCAGCGGAGTCGGTCAGGGTCGTGCCCGCGCCCACGGCGGAGCCGACGGCGGCGGACGAGGAGAAGTCGTAGGAGAGGACCGGGCTGGGCACCGCGGCCTGTGCGGGTGCCGCGCTGAGCGCAGCCCCTCCCGCTGTCAGGCTCGCGGCGACCAGGAGGGCCGTCGTGCGTCGGAACCGCATTGTTCGTCTACTTCCGTGGGAGAGGTGGATGCGGGGAGCACGGACCCAGGGTCCGTGCTCCCCTGCTCCGGTGGCCGGAGGCCCCGGAACGGAGGAGGTCAGGGGAGGGGCGGCTCGACGCCGCCCCTCCCCTGTCACCGGCCTAGCGGCAGGTGAGCGCCGAGTACGGCGCGGCGGCCGTCCTCGTGCCGTTCGCGTCCTTCGAGGTGACGCTCACCTCGCCCGCGGCGACCGAGGTCGCCCGGGTGGTGAAGGCGGCGGAGACGGACTTGCCGGGAGCGACCCCGGTGAAGGTCCTGCTCCCCCACTGCGAGCCGACGGTCATCTCGACCGTGGAGCCGCTCGTGTTGGTGCCGGTCGCGGTGACCGTCACCTTGCCGGCGACGCAGCGGCTCGCGGCCGAGGCCGTCAGCGACGGTCCGGGAGGAGCCGTGGCGGTGATGGTGGCGATGGCCGACGTCGCTGCCGAGTTGGCGAGCTGTCCGCGCACCTGCACGGTGTCGCCCGCCTTCTTCAGCGAGCTGAGATCGGCCGTCTCCCACGTCACGGCGACCGTCTCGCGGTGACCGTCCTTGAACGTCGCGCCCACCGTGGCGGGCAGGTCGACGGTGGTCGATCCGGCCTGCACGGTCCGCGCCACGGCGTCGATCGAGGTCACCAGGAGCGACGGGTTCCACTTCGCGGCGAGCCCGTCGCGCTCCTTCGCGGTGATGGAGACGACGGATCCGTGACGGGGCGAGGTCGGCAGCGAGAAGCTGCTGGGGATCGTCCACTGGATGTCGCCCTCGAGCGAGTTCGTGCCGAGCGGGATGTAGCCGCGTCCGCCGTAGTTGTCGGTCCAGAGGAAGTACTTGTACCCGGACCGGTCGCCCTCGTTGGTCTTGAAGATCTCGGGACCCTCGACCTCCGGCGTTCCGGCGGTGCGGCCGATGCAGGTGTCGATCAGGCTCCACGCGCCGGAGGCGGTGGTGGCACGGAGGTTCGTCGACTTCTGTCCGATGATGTCGGGCGAGGGGCAGCCGCTGGTCTCGGTCGCCTTCGTGAAGCGGTAGTAGGTGTCGCCGTCCTTGAGCATCGTGGCGTCGATCAGTCCGTTGCTCTTGTTGAGCGAGGGGACGTCAGCGGCCTTGAACCAGACCTCAGGGGTGGTGAAGTCGCGGAAGTCGCGGGTGGTGGACGTGAGGATCTGCGGTCCGTTGCCGTCCTCGACGTTGCGCGTGCTGTCGGTGAAGAGGGCCGAGGTCCAGTAGACGACGTAGGCGTCGATGGTGGGGTCGTAGGTGGCCTCCGGCGCCCAGGTCATGCCCGCGTTCGGCAGGTTGACCTCGACGTGGCGCTGCTGGCCCCAGTTGACGAGGTCCGTGGACTCCCAGATCTCGAGGTAGCGGCTGCCGCGGTTGGTCGATCCGCCGAAGCCGGTGGTGCCGACGGAGAGGTCGGTGGCCATCAGGAAGAAGCGGTCGCCCTCCTTCGAGCGGAAGATGAACGGGTCCCGCAGGCCCTTCGTGCCCAGGGTGGAGGTGAGGATCGGCTGGGCGTCGTTCAGGGTCTTCCACCTGAGCGAGTCGTTGCCGTCGGAGGTCGCGAAGCGGATCTTCTCGCCCTCGATGCTGTCGCCGGTGAAGTACGCGAACAGGTACGCGTCGAGGTCGCTCGCGGCCACGGGGGCCGCGGCCGGAACGGTGCGCGTGAGCGTCCGCACGAGGGGCGTGGTGCCGGGGACGGTGATCGTCGCGGTGAGGGTGACGGTGGTGTCGGCGGACGGACGCGTGAGCGAGCCCTTCGCGACGACGTTCGGCGCGGTGCCCTTGTCGGCGGAGGTGATGACGGCCTCGTTCGACGAGGTCCAGGTCACCACGGCGCTGGAGCTGTTCGCGCGCGCGGCGGTGGTGGCGACGTCGGCTCCGGTCGAGGGCAGGTTCAGGCTGCCGCGCACCGGTCCGGCGAGGGCGGGATCGTTGGTGATGCCGTCGGCGACGGCCCGGGCGAGCTCGGCCTCGGCGCTGTCACCGGCGGCGTACGCCGGGACGAAGACGGTGGTCGCACGGCCGACGACGGTGATGCCGCCGTGGACGGCGGTCGGGGTCAGCGTGACGGTGGCGTCCGGGCTGCCTGCGGCGGGCCGGGTGACGACGCCGCTGGTGCTGACGACGCCGGGGGCGCTCGACGTCCAGGTGATCGTGGAGCCGTTGGCGCCGGTCGTGGGAAGAGTGAGGTTCGAGGTGACGTTCGAGGTGTCGCCGAGCGACACGGCGGCGTCCTGGTTCGCGAGCACCGAGTGCACGGACGCGGCGCTCTGCTGCACCTGGCCGGCGGTGAGCGCGGAGGTCCACACCTGCATGTCGTCGATGGCCCCGGCCCAGTAGGCGTCCGCGCCGTAGAAGGACTTGCCGAGGAAGCCGGAGAACGTGGAGGTGCCGATCGCCGAGGCGGCGGTGAAGGTCGTGCTGCGCTGGCCGACGAGGGTCCCGTCGAAGTAGGTCGAGACCGACTGGCCGCCCTTGACGACGACCGCCATGTGCACCCAGCGGTTCGCAGCGACCGGAGTGGTGCCTGCGGCCCGCACCTCGGAGCCGTTCTTGATCGCACCGAAGCCCGCGGGTCCGCACTTCGTGGTGGAGAGGACGTGGGAGTCGACGCTGGAGCCGAGCGTGAAGGGCCAGGTGCAGTCCGGAGCACCGCTCCAGCGCAGCCAGGCGGACATCGTGACGTCCTGCGTGCCGGCGGGGATCAGGCCCGGGGCGATCCGGACGTGCGGCGCGGCCGACGTGCTCGATCCGCCCGGGAGCGAGAGAGCGCGGTCGGTGGAGGCGCCGGAGGGGCCCGCGACGCTGGTCGCGCCGGCGTTGATCAGGGTCCCGGGGTGGTTGCCCGGAGCGGAATCGGCGACGACGGCTCCGTTGGCGAGCGTCGCGCCGATGCCGTCGAACGAGTACTGCAGCGCGGGAGCGGGAACGGTCTCGGCGGCACCGGCGGCACCGATCGGTCCGAGGACGCCGCCGAGGCAGGCGATGGCGAGCGTCAGCGCGGCGCCCGCTCGGGGGAGGCGTGAGCGCCGGGTGCGCTCCTGCCGGGGGGTTCGTGACATGAGGGGGTCCTTCAGGTGAGGGGTCGGAGGGGGAGGACGGAGCCCGCGTGACCGGCCGGCGGAGTGGTGAGTCCGGCGTTCGTCTGGCGGGGAGGGAATCGCCGGGAGGCGGCCCGGGACGCGGGCCCGGCGACCCGCGATCGGGAGGCGGACACCGACGTGCGGGCGAGGATGTGGCGTCGCGCGGTGCGGGCGCCGACAGCGGTCACCGCGTGGGAGGTGTCGGCGGGGTCGGCAGCCGTCGGGGCCGGGCGTGGGCCTGCGGCGGGTGGATGCGGCGGGAGGGTGGTGCTGTCGTCATCATCGACGTTCCTCTCAGGTTCGCCTTCGAACCGGTCGGAGTGGGACGCGAGCCGCGAGGACGCGCTCGCCCACTTCAGGGGACACCGTACCGACTTTTGTTAACGGTAACAATGGCGGATTCCCGGGGGATGCCGCAGCAGCGGCGAGTGTGAGCGCTCTCTCCCCGCGAGCACGGGGATCCGCGTCGACGGATCACCCGCGCACGGCGGGGCTCGAACCTGATCCGCTCGAGCCCGGCACTTGACACCGGCTCCGGGACCGGTCGATCGTTGTCCACGTCAACATGCAGGTCGTGATCAGCTTCCCCTCCCACACGGAGCGTCGGCGCTGACGCGTCCCGCGGCGGGACGACCGGATCACCATCCCGGTCGCTCCGGCGCATTCTCTGCCGTGCTCCGATCCCTTCGGACACGGCTTCTTCCTGCGACCCTCACCCGCGTCCCTTCGGGGACGCCGGATGTCTGTGAAAGGCACCCATGTCCCGGACAACGAAGTCCCACCCGTCCAAGCGCCTGATCGGCGCCGTGATCGCGGCCGTCGTCGGCATCACGACCTTCGGCATCAGCTCGCCCGCCTCTGCGGCCACCGCCCCGGTCGGCCTCGGATCGGCGCAGGAGATCCGCAACCAGCACAGCAGCATGTGTCTCGACGACTTCGACTTCGGGACTCAGCCCGGAGCCGAGGTGCGGCAGTGGAGCTGCACCGAGGGGAGCAACCAGCGCTGGCAGGTCACCGACCTCGGCACAGGCTACGCCGAGATCAAGAACACCTTCAGCAACCTCTGCCTCGACAACTTCGACTTCGGCACCACCCCGGGCTCGGAGGTGCGGCAGTGGAGCTGCAACGGCAGCACCGCCCAGCAGTGGCGGATCACCTCCGTCGGCGGAGGCTACGCCGAGATCGCCAATCGGCACAGCGACCTCTGCCTCGACAACAAGGACTTCCGCCAGCTCGACGGCTCCCCCGTTCAGCAGTGGACCTGCACCGGCTCCATGGCCCAGCGCTGGGCACTGACCGATCCGACCGTGCAGAAGATCACCTGGACGCTGAACCGCGTCGCGAGCCCGACCGCTGACGAGGCCGACGCCTACGCCCGCATCACCGACGCGATGGACCGCGCCGTGGCCCGCTACAACCGCCTCAGCAACATCTCCCGCTCCCTGACCGTCTCGTACAGCCCCGGAACCCCGACGGCCGATGCGAACATCTACGGCCAGATCCGCTTCGGCAAGGAGCGCGTCTACATGGTGGAGGGCACCGCCATGCACGAGATCTCGCACACCGTGGGCTTGGGCACGTCGACCACCTTCAACACGAACTGCGAGAACAGCAGCTGGGACTCGGCCCTGGCACTGCTGCGCACCTGGGACGGACCGGACGCGACGATCCAGTGCACCCCGGGTCACATCTTGAACTACGGCCTCAACTACAACAGCGAGTTCAGCCAGCTGAACCTCGAGCGCCACGTGAAGCTGGTGCAGTCCATGCTCAGTGACGGCATGTAGCCGTCACTCGAGGCACGCCCGAACGAGCATCCTCGCCGCCCCTCGCGGGCGGCCGGCGCCGGCGGGGCGGGGAACCAGAGCCCTCCCCCCCGCCGGCGCCGCAGGCCCCGATGTCTCCCTCCGGAGGCGCGGGGCAGCGGAGCGCTCGGGAGTCGAGGAGGGCCCCTCGACCGGGTGGTCGCAGCCGACGTGCCGGACGCCGCACCCTGGGGAGGGGGCGTCCGGCACGTCTTCCTCGTGTCAGCGCCGTCCGGTCCGCCGGACCCCCCGGAGGCGCATGACGGGCGGCGTCTGCGGGCGCTAGCGGTTCTGCTCGACGGTGCTCGGCGCGGTCCGGTGCGTCTCCGGCGCCTCCGTGCCGACGGGCTCCGCCTCCCCGCTCGCCGCGGCCTCCCGCAGGTACTGCGCCGACATGACGCGGTAGGTGCGGGTGAGCATCGCCGCGCCGGCCGCGATGATCATGACGACTCCGCCGACCAGGAACACCAGCGCGATCCCCCGGCCGATGCCGTCGCCGAGCAGCCCGCCGAAAGCCGAGCGCCCGGCCGGCGACTCCATGTACGGGATGAGCGCGAACTCGGCGATCGGGGCGATGAGGAACGACGTGATCGGAGCGGCGGCCGACTCGAACGCCGCCGCGAAGCCGAAGACGCGCCCCTGGGTCTCGAAGGGGACGACCTTCTGGATCACCGTCTGCTCGGCGGCCTCGACCGCCGGGATCAGGGTCATGTAGATCCAGATGCCGCCGGCGTAGAGCCACCACCAGTCGCGGAGGGTGAAGACCGCGCCGATCAGGCCCATCGCCATCACGAGCAGCAGCATCGTCCGGATCGGGTTCCTCCCGAGGCCGAACCTCGCCACCAGCAGACCGCCGATGACGAAGCCGGTCGCCGTCACTCCGAGCACCACGCCCCACAGCTCGACCGGGAACAGCTCGAGGCCGTACGGGTCCATCAGCGCCATGTAGACGCCGCCGATCAGGTTGTTGAACGTCGAGAAGACGAGGAGCGCGAAGAGCCCGGTCGCCGCCCGCACCGCGGTGAGGCTGCCGCGCAGATCGATCAGCGGCGCCCTCTCCCCCGTCGACACGGGCCGCTCCTCCGGGATGCGGAGGAACAGCAGGTGCACGAGCGCGGCGGCGGAGAGGCCGATCGCGATCACCAGCGTCCACCCCATGCCGAGCAGGCCGATGGCGAGCCCGCTGAAGACGCTCGTCACCACGAAGGCGAGGCCCTGGACCGTGCCGACGAGGCCGTTCGCGCGGGCGTGCCCCTCCACCGGGACCAGCAGGGTCACCGTCGTGGACAGGGCGATGTTGCGCATGTTCTCGATGACGGCGCCGAAGAGGATCGTTCCCGAGAACACCCAGAACCAGGGGACGCGGAAGTCCAGGAGCGCCGCCTCGGGCAGCGCGAGGAAGAGACCGCCCGCGACGCCGAACGACACGAGCGTGACCGCCCCGGCGAAGACCATGACGCGGAACTTGCGGTGCCGGTCCACGATCGTGCCGAAGGCCATCGCGAAGACCGCGACGAGCAGCATGTAGGCGCCGCCGATGATCCCGGTCGCCAGGACGGAGCGCGTCTCGAGGTACACCCAGAACGTGAGCGCGAACCAGAGGAAGCTCGTCGTCACGTTCGCGACGGCGGTGTTGAGGAGGATCTGGTGGAAGTCGCGGAGCCTCGACGAGGCGTCGGCGCGGGCTCCGGGCACCGGGGCGGTCGAGGACACGGCTTCCCTCCGCTCGCGACGGCGCCGTCGGTCCCGCGGCGGGAGTCGGGGGTCGTCGCAGCCACTGTAGGACCGCGCCGTCGGCGAGTCGAGAGGGGCCGGGCGTCCGGCGGGGATGCGCTGCCGCCTCCCGCGCGGAACGAGGGCGCCGCCGCCCTCGCGACCCGGATCAGCGGGCCTCGGGGGCGGCGGCGCCGACGGGTCAGACGATGGCGGCGCGGAGGGCCGCGGCGGCCTCGCCGACGTCCGGGGCGCCGTAGATGGCCCCGCCCGCGACGGCCACGAGGGCGCCGGCGCGCTGCACCGACTCGATGGTGGCGGTGCTCACGCCGCCCGCGACCGAGAACGGCACGCCGGAGGACTCGCCGTCGCGCAGCAGGGTCTCGAAGGTGAAGCCCTCCTCCGCCTGCTCGTCCAGACCGGCGTGCATCTCGACGAACTCGGCGCCGAGGGCGACGACCTCGCGGGCGCGGGCGGCCTTGTCGGGCACGCCGATGAGGTCGACGACGACGCCCTTGCCGTGCTTCCTCCCGGCGGCGATCGCGCCGGCGATGGTGCTGTCGCCGGCGACGCCGAGGACCGTCACGAGGTCGGCGCCGGCCGCGAAGGCCATGTCGGCCTCGAGCTCGCCCGCGTCCATCGTCTTGAGGTCGGCGAAGACCGTCTTGTCGGGGTGCGCCTCCTTGATGGCGGTGATGGCGGAGAGGCCGGCGCTCTTGATGAGCGGGGTGCCCAGCTCGAGGATGTCGACGTGCGGGGCGGCGGCAGCGGCGAGCTCGAGGGCGGCGTCGGTGCTGAGGGTGTCCATGGCGAACTGGAGCTTCACGGGGTTCTTCTTCCTGTCGAGGTGGGGAGTCGGGTCATTCGAGGTTCGCGTGGCGCGGCCAGAGCTCGTCGGCGCTGTCGCCGCGGCGCTGCCAGAGCGCGTGGAACAGGGCGTCGCCGGTGAGCACGACGACCTGCTCGAAGAGCCCGCCGGAGTACTGCGCCGAGGCGGCCCCGGAGCGGTCGAGCTTGTCGGCGGCGGGCACGACCACCACGGCGGAGGCGAGCCCGGCCAGCGGGGAGTCGGCGGCGGTCGTGATCGCCGCGACCCGCGCTCCGGCGTCGACGGCGGCCTGCGCGGCGCGGACGATGCCCCCGGTGGTGCCGGAGCCGCTCGCGGTGAGCAGCACGTCGCCGCCGCGGATCGCCGGGGTCGTCACGTCGCCGACCACGTGCACGACGAGTCCGAGGTGCATGAGGCGCATGGCGGTCATCCGCAGGGCGAGGCCGGAGCGGCCGGCGCCGTGGACGAAGACGCGGTCGGCGCCGGCGAGCAGCTCGAGGACGGGCTCGAGCCGGTCGGTCGTCAGCGAGGCGGTCGCGGCGGACACCTCGGCGGCGATCACGGCGAGCGCCTCTGCGGGGTCGGTGGTGCGGTCGTCAGCGGGCATGGGTCCACAGTGAGCCCGGCGACCGGATCCGCGCGCCACCTGATCGAGGAGGTCCGCCTACCCGATCGGGTGGGCGATGCCGCTCGCGGGTAGGACGGGTAGGTTCGGAGGATGGATCCCGCCGAGTCCCCCGCCTCCCGCACCCTGCTGCAGCAGCACGCCCGCACGGTGGCCGAGCAGGCCGACCGGCACGCGGTGGCGCTGGAGTCGGTGCTCGCCGCCCTGCGCGCCGAGCGCCTCGACGACCGTGCGGCCCGCACCGTCGCGATCGACATCGCCGCGAACGCCCTGGTCGAGCTGCGCACCGCCTCGGACGAGCAGCGCAGCGCGATGGTGGAGCCCGTCGTGGGCGCGTTCGCGCGGCTCCGGAGCGACCTGCGCCCGCTCGTCCGCTTCGGCGACCTCGACGTGCAGTTCGTCGAGCCGCCCGCCACCGGGCGCGCCCTCCCCGGCGAAGTGGCGCACGGGGCCCGCGCGATCGTGCGGAGCGCCGTGCTGGCGTTCGTGGAGTCGGAGCAGACGCGCCGGGTGCGGATCCAGTGGGACTGCGACGGGCTCAACCTGCTCATCGAGATCCGCGACGACGGCCGGGGCGAGCTGACGACCCGCGACGACGCCCTGCGCCCGATCGCCGAGCGCGTGCGCGGGCTCGACGGGGAGCTCTCGGTCGCGTCGACCGCGGGCTGGGGGTCGACCCTGTCGATCCGCCTCCCCCTCGATCCGCCGGCGCAGCCCGACGGGCTCGACCTCGCCGAGCTCAGCGCCCGCGAGCGGGAGGTGCTGAACCTGATCACGCTCGGCGCCTCGAACCAGCGGATCGCGGACGACCTCGGCATCAGCGGCAACACCGTGAAGTTCCACGTGTCGAACCTGCTGCGCAAGGCCGGCGCCCGCACCCGGGCGGAGCTGGCGGCGCTGGCGCGCTGATCGATCCGGGTGCCCCGTCCTGGCAGAGCCGCCCTCGCAGTGCCGCCCCCGGACGCACGGACGGGCCGCGGCGGCCGCCGAGGGTCTCCCCCTCCTGCGGCGCCGCGGCCCGTCCGGCCGATCAGCGCGCCCCGATCACTCGCTCCGGAGCAGCCCGAAGCGGAATCGGCCGGAGCCGTCGAGCGTGTCGTCGATGCCCGAGATCGTGGAGGAGGCGATGACGGTCTCCGTGCCCTCGAGGAGCGGCACGGTGATCGCCTTCTCCGCCGCGAGGCGCTGCGCCTCCTCGATCGCCGCGGTGCGCTCGTCGCCGGGCGCCAGGCTCCGCTCGCGCAGCACGACCTCGTTGTAGGCGTCGTCCTTCACGGCGGCGCCGAGGATGGAGGGGGCCTCGTCGGTGCCGTAGAGCAGGTTCAGGTAGTTGTCCGAGGCCGGGTAGTCCGCGAACCAGCCCTGCTGGTAGAGCGGGTAGGACGTCGACTTCTCCTTCACGTACTGCGTCCACTCCGTCGACTGCAGGTCGACCGTGAACAGCCCGCTGCGCTCGAGCTGGTTCTTGATGAGCGCCTACTCGTCCGAGGTGCTGGAGCCGTAGTGGTCGGTGTTGTACTGCAGCGTGAGATCGACGGGACCGGTGATCCCGGCGGCCTGGAGCGCGGCGGCGGCCTCGTCCGCGCTGGGACCGCCGCTCCCGTCGCCGAAGGCCTGCTCGTAAGCCGGCGTCGATCCGGTCAGGGCGCTGGGGACGATCGAGTAGACCGGCGCGTAGGTGCCCTTGTAGACCTGGTCCGACAGCTCGTCGCGGTCGATCAGGTCGGCGACGGCGGTGCGGACGGCGAGCGCCTTGTCGGCGTCGGCCTCGGGGGTCGCGGAGCCGTAGGGCATGGTCTCGGGGTTGAAGACGAGGAAGCGCATCTCGGCGCCGGGACCGGAGTGCACCGTCAGGCCCTCCTCGCCGCGGAGGTCCTCGGTGTCGGTCGCGTTCAGCGTGCGGTAGGCGACCGCGATCTCGCCGCGCTGGATGTCGAGCTTGAGGTTGCTCTCGTCCGCGTAGTAGCGGACGATCACGGACTCGTTGGCGGCGGCGCCGAGGAGGCCGTCATAGGAGTCGTTGCGGGTGAGCTGCACGAGCGAGTTCAGCGTGTAGCTCGTGATGGAGTACTGCCCGCTGAAGGCGGCGGCGGCGGCGATGTCGTCGTGTGTGGTGAGGGAGTCGGCCGAGAAGACGTGCTCGTCGACGATCGCGGCGGCGGGGCTGGTGAGGATCTGGGGCCAGAGGGCGTTGTCCGGGGTGGCCAGCGTGAAGACGACGGTGGAGTCGTCCTCCGCCTCGACCGAGACCATGTCCGAGAGCAGCGACGAGGGGCCGTTCGGAGCGGCGATCGCCACCTGGCGCTCGAAGGTGAAGACCACGTCCGAGGCGGTGAGCGGATTGCCGTTGGCGAAGGCGGCGTCCTCGCGCAGGGCGACGCGGTAGTGGGTCGGGTCGGTGAACTCGGCCGAGGCCGCGAGGTCCGGCACGGGATCCGTCGATCCGGGGGCGGAGGTCAGCAGCCAGGAGAAGACCTGGTTCTGCAGCGTCGCCGAGCCGAGATCCCAGGAGCCGGCGGGATCCAGGGCGGTGACCTTGTCCGTGGTCCCCAGGAGGATCCCGGGGGGCGCCTGGGCGCCGGTGGTGCCCGGCGAGCAGGCGGTGAGGGCGACCGGCGTCGTGCCGTCGCGGTTCCTGCTACTCGAGCAGCTTGCCCGCGGTGGCGACCTCGCCGCTGATCAGCGCCTGGATCTCCTCCGGCACCGCGGGGATCTCCTCGCGGGTGATCCCCGTGGAGGGCGACCAGACGAGGTTCACCTGGAGGGCCGGGTCGAGGTCCGGGTAGTCGCTGCGGTTGTGGCAGCCGCGGCTCTCCCGGCGCTCGAGGGCGGCCTCGAGGGTGGCCCGCGCGGCCATCGCGGCCGACTTGAGGTCGAAGGCGTGGGCGAGGTCCTGGAAGCCGGCGATGTCCGGGTGCACGCCGATGTCGGCGATGCGCGCCTCGATCGCGTCCAGCTCGGCGAGCCCGGCGAGCAGGCCCTCCTCGTCGCGGACGACTCCGGCGTGCTCGGTCATCGTGTTGCGGATCGCGCGCTGCAGGGCGCGGACGTTCTCGGTGCCGTCGGCCGCGAGCAGGCCGGCGATCTCGTCGCGGGCGACCTGGACGGACGCGGCCGAGCGGGTCTGGGCGGTCAGTGAGGCGGAGTACTCCGCCGCCGCCTGCCCGACGATCCGGCCGAAGACCAGCAGCTCGATCAGCGAGTTGCCGCCGAGGCGGTTGGCGCCGTGCAGTCCACTGGAGGCCTCTCCGATCGCGTAGAGGCCGGGGACGTCGGTGCTGTGGTCGTCCGAGCGCACCCAGACCCCGCCCATCGAGTAGTGCGCCGTGGGCGCGATCTCGATCGGGTCCTTCGTGATGTCGAGCATCTGCAGCTCGAGCATCGTCTGGTACACCCGCGGCAGCCGGGTCATGATCGTCTCGCGCGGCAGGTGCGAGACGTCGAGCCAGACCCCGCCGTTCGGCGTGCCGCGACCCTCCTTGATCTCGGTGTAGCAGGCGAGGGCGACGCGGTCACGGGTCGAGAGCTCGAGGCGCTCGGCGTCGTACTTGCCCATGAAGCGCTCGCCGAGGCCGTTGCGGAGGATGCCGCCCTCGCCGCGGGCCGCCTCGGAGATCAGCGTGCCCGCCGCGTTCTCGGGCTCGATGATGCCCGACGGGTGGAACTGGACCAGCTCCGGGTCGCGCAGCCGCCCGCCGGCCTCGACGGCCAGGCGGAACGAGTCGCCCGTGTTCTCGTCCCGGCGGGAGGAGGTGCGGCGCCAGATGCGGTTGTGGCCGCCCGCGGCGAGGATCACCGCATCCGCATGGATCAGGTAGCGGGTGCCGTCGACGAGGTCGAAGCCGTAGGCGCCGAACACGGCTCCGTCCTCGTTGACGAGGATGCGGGTGACGTAGACGGTGTCCAGGATCGGGATCTCGAGCTGGGCGGCCCGGTTGACGAGCGTGCGCTGGATCTCGAGGCCGGTGTAGTCGCCCGCGAAGGCGGTCCGGCGGTAGGTGTGCGCCCCGAAGAAGCGCTGCGAGATGCGGCCGTCGTCCTCGCGGGCGAACGGCATGCCGTAGCGCTCGAGGTCCTGGATGCCGCGGGCAGCGTTGGAGGTGACGATCTCGACCGTGTGCGGGTTGGCGAGCTGGTAGGACTCGGTGATGGTGTCGGCCGCGTGCTGCTGCCAGCTGTCGTCGGGGTCCATCGTGGCGAGGGCGGCGTTGATGCCGCCGGCGGCGAGGGAGGTGTGCGCATCCGACTTCGAGCGCTTGCCGAGCGCGAGGACGTCGACGCCCGCCTCGGCGAGCTCGATCGCGGCGCGCAGGCCCGATCCGCCGGTGCCGATGACGAGGACGGAGGTGGAGATCCGACGCTCCGGTGCGGTGGTCTCTGAAGTGGTCATGCCTCCACGCTAGGCACCGCGCTTCGATTACTCCAATGCATAATGCTGGGCACCGCCATGCACGTAGGGTATGGTCATGGATCTCGAGCAGCTGACCGGATTCGTCGAGGTCGCCCGCCTCGGCAGCTTCACCCGCGCCGCCGACGAGCTGCACCTCGCGCAGCCCTCGCTGAGCCGCCGGATCGCCGCGCTGGAGCAGGACCTCGGCTCGGAGCTCTTCCACCGGGCGCGCTCCGGCAGCACCCTCACGCCGGCCGGCGAGCTGCTGCTGCCGCTCGCCCGGCGCATGCTCGCCGACGCCGGATCGGTGCGCCGCGAGCTGGCCGAGCTGGCCGGGCTCGAGCGCGGCCGGGTCCGGTTCGGCGCGACGCCGACGCTCTGCATCAGCCTCGTCGCGGAGGTGCTGCACGCCTTCCACTCCGCGCATCCCGCCGTGGAGCTGCACCTCGCCGAGGACGGGTCGCGGAGCCTCTTCGACCGGCTGGCCCGCGGCGAGCTCGATCTGGCGCTGGTGACGACCTCGACCGCGGCCGCTCCCGGCGCCTTCACGGTGACCCCGCTGCTCGTCGAGGAGCTCGTCGTGGTCTCCTCCGCCGCGGAGCCTCCCCTCGCCGCGACCGGCGCGCTCGACCTGGCGGCGGTCGCCCGCCTCCCGCAGATCGTGTTCAACTCCAGCTACGACCTGCGCCGGACGACCGACGCCGCGTTCGCTGCCGCGGGCCTGGAGCCGGACGTGGTGCTGGAGGGCGCCGAGATGGACGCGGTGCTGCGCTTCGCCGAGCGGGGCCTGGGCGTCGCGGTCGTGCCGGCGATGGTGCTGCAGGGGCGCCCGGGCCTGCGCTCGATCCGCATCGAGGAGCCGACGCTCGAGAAGCCCACCCTGACCCGGACGATCAGCCTCGCGCGCCCGGCGGACCTCGCGCCGACCGCCGCGGCGCGGGTCATGCAGGGCACCGTCGCGGCGACCGCCCGCGCCTTCGCCGCCCAGGCCGGCGGCACGATGCGCCTGGCCGGCAGCGGCTGATCGAGCGGGGGTCCCGACACGCCGCTGCGGGGCCGGCACGAGGAGCACCCGCCGACGGCGGGCCGCGCCCTCCCTGCACGCTGATCGAGCAGCCCCGCACGGGGCGTGTCGAGATCCCCCCTCCCTCGCGCAGGAGCGCCCCCGACCCCGCAGGGCCGGGGGCGCTCCCCGGTGGTTCAGCCGTGCGCTACGAGCACGGGCGCGCCGCGTACGGAGCGCTCACCTCCGTCTCGACGGGGGCGCCGTTCCTCGTGGCCGTGGCCTCGACGGTCACCGCACCGGCCGGCAGGTCCGCCTGACGGGTGGTGAAGGCGTGCGACACGGTCTTGCCGGGCGCCACCGAGGTGAACGTCTTCGTGCCGGACGTCGACGTGAAGGTCACGCCGACCGGGACGTCGGAGCCGTTGCTCGCCTGGACGGTGACGATCGCCTTGCCCGCGATGCAGCGGGTCGCCGCGCTCGCCGTGATGTCGAGCGCCGGAGCCGCCTCGCCCTCGGTGAAGGCGAAGGTGTCGAGCTCGAACAGGTCGCCGGCGGGTCCGGAGTAGCTGAAGAACACGTCGTGCACTCCGGTCGCTCCGGTCAGCGCGGCGCTGACGTCGGTCCACTCGCCGGTCGTCCCGTTCACCGCGACGGTGCCCGCGACGGGCCCGGTCTCGGAGTCGAGGCGGACCGTGACGGTGCCGCCGGCCTGCAGCGCCTTGGCCTTCGCGGTGAACGTCGCGGCTCCGGTGTCCCCGAAGTCGACGGCGGACAGCGCGGTCCAGTCGCCGTTGTCGAGGTCCTTCAGCACGAGGTTCTGCGTCGCGCCCGCGGCGGGGGTGCCGAGCGGCGCGGTCGCGATGCCCTTGCTCCAGCCGATGGTCTCGGCCGGGAAGGTGCGGTACGGATCGAAGTCCTTCACCTGGTCGACGCCCTTGTAGTCGCCGACCACCTGCTGCACCGTGCCGTCGGCGTTGAACTGCAGCTCCTGGATGTGCGGGCTGCGGTACCCCTGGGTGGTGTCGCCGTTGATCCGCTTGTTGAGCGTCGGCGCGTGGTAGGTGAAGTAGTACTTGCCGCCCAGCTCGAACACCGACTGGTGGTTGTTGCCGCCGGTGCCGTTTCCGAAGAAGCGGCTCTGGTTCGGGAACATCACGCCGGCGTAGTTCTCCTTGGGCCAGGACATCGGGTCGTCCGAGATCATGTAGCCGATCTCGCCGCCGCCCGGGTAGCCGGGCTCGCGGGTCTGGTTGCCGCCGAAGTCGTTGCCGCCGAAGTGGGACGAGTACGAGAGGTAGTACTTGTCCTGGCGCTTGAACACCTGGGCCGCCTCGAACGCGACGGGCGCGTCCACGACGGCGGAGGTGCCCTGGGTCGAGATCATGTCGTCGCCGAGCTCGATCACTCGGATGTTCTTCGGGTTGTTGAAGCGCTCGGCCGCGGGGAGCGCGGTCGAGGCGGGTCCGCCTCCGAAGAACAGGTAGCCCTGGCCGTCGTCGTCGACGAGCGGTGCCGGGTCGAACTTCCACGCGACCGCCTCGGCGCCCGGGGTGGACGCGTTGATGAGCGTGGAGGTGCGCTGGCTGGTCCACGGGCCCACCGGCGAGTCGCCGGTGATCACGTTGCTGGAGCCGCCGCCGTTGGCGTAGTAGAGGAAGTACTTGTCGACGCCGTTCACGGTCTTCTTCGCCATGCCGGGAGCCCACGAGTTGCCGGTGTAGGGCGCGACTCCGGTGGAGCCGGCGACCTGGATCTCGCCGTGGTCGGTCCAGTTGACGAGGTCGTCCGAGGAGATCACGGTGATCTGGTTGATCTTGCCGTAGTCGATTCCGGCCGAGACGCCCGTGGCGGGGTTCGGCGCGTAGCCCTGGGTGTCGTTCGTCATGTACATGTACACGCGGCCGTTCTCCACGAAGCCGAAGCCGTCGGCGCCGAACTTCCAGCCCATGAGCGGGTTGTGGTCGCCCGGGATCTTGCCCACGACCTCGATGGTGCGCGAGGCGGGCGCAGGAGGCGCCGCTCCGACCAGCGAGACGTCGTCGAGCTTGTAGTCCATCAGGTGCGTCTCGGGCGCGGCCGACGGCGTCGCGGTCCACGGCGTCTCGAAGAAGAGGCGCGCGGTGGCGACGCTCTGCCCGGCGGGGATGGTGAACGATCCGTTGATCGTCGCCCACTGGCCCTTGGTGGCGGTGACGCTCGCGAGGTTCGTGTAGGTGCCTCCGCCGTAGTGCATGGTGGCGAAGAACTGCTTGGTAGCGGGGCTCGCGGCGTTCTCGTACTTGATCTGCGCCTTGACCTGGTAGGTCTGGCCGGCGACGACCTTGCCGCTGAGGTCCTGCATGGCGCCCGCGCCGGTGGTCGTGCGGCCGGTGACGAGCGCTGCGGCGGTGCCGGTGCGCGCATCCGTGGTCGTCGCGATGGTGCCGGCGTCGGCGGCGTTGCCGTTGTTGACGAACCAGCTGCTGATGCCGCTCTCGAAGCCGCCGTTGACGATGAGCTCCGCCTCAGCGGCGGACGAGGTCTGGGCGGCGAAGGGGGCCACCAGGAGCGCGGTCAGCGCGGCCGTGGCCAGCAGCCTCAGCCGCAACCGCCCCTTCGGAGCGGCTTCTCGTTGTGGTGATCTCACGGATCCTCCTTGATCGTGTCGTGCAGGAGATCGTCGGCGACGGGTGCCGCTGACGCGTTCGGGGGCGGGGGCGGCCGCGCGGGCCGCCCCCGGAGTGCTCAGCCGCAGGACGCGGCCGGGTGGGGCGCTCTCACCGTGGTCGTCACCGGCTCGCCGTCGAGGGTGGCGGTCGCGGTCACGACCACCTCGGCGGCGGGGACCGAGGCCGCCCGCGTGGTGAAGGCGTGGCTCGTCGTGGCGCCGGGTGCGAGCGCGGCGACCGTCTTCGTGCCGGAGGCGCTCTCCATCCGGAGGGCGACGGGCACGTCGTCGGCGTTGGTCGCCCGCACGGTCACGACGACCTTCCCCGCGATGCAGCGGGTCGCGGCGGCGGCGGTCACATCGAGCGACGCCTCCTTCAGCGTCCCGAGGCGAGCCAGCTGGTAGCTGAGCGCGCGCTCCGGGGCGTCGATCTGGTTCTGCGTTCCCGCGGTGCCGACCGCCTGCACCTTCGCGAGGACCGAATGGAAGTCGGACCAGGCGTCGACCGGGTAGTCGTCGGAGCGGAGCGTCGCCGCGTGAGCGACGGCCGCGTCGAGCTGCGAGCGGTCGAGCGCCTTCCCCTCCGAGGAGAGGGTGTCGCTCAGGAGGAACTCGTCGACGTCGACGTGGCCGCCGGCGGTCTTCGTCGCGTAGCTGAACAGCCCGAGGCGGTGGCCCATGAAGTGCGTGAGCTGACCGTCGAGGGTCTGCGGGCCGACGCGGCTGCCGAGCTTCGTCCAGCTCGTCCCGTCGAGGCTGTACGAGAAGGTCGTCCAGAGCTGTCCGGCCGGAGCCGAGAGCTCGAGGTCGGCCTTCAGGCGCACCTGCGAGGCGTCGCCGAGGGCGGCGGTGCTGCCGGGGAGGAAGGACTCGACGGGCGCCTGGTCGAACGTGGTCGCGAACGGCTGGCTGCGGTTCACGACGCCGACGGTGTTCACGCCGTCCTCGCGCTGGACCGCGACGTAGGCGAAGCCGCGGTTGTAGGCCGCGAGCCCGGCGACGTCGCCGTCCTTCATCCCGGAGACGTCGAACGCCGCCTCCGCCGACTGCTTCGGCGCCACGATGCGCTGGGAGAGCGTGTTGCGCGCCTCCTCCAGGTACGTCATCTCGGGCGAGCCCGAGAGACGCGTGTGCGCGGCCGTTCCGCTGAGCACCTTCCCGTTGGTGAGGCGGAGCCAGCCCTCGCGCTCGGTCAGCGACCAGTAGCGGTTGTCGGGGGCGTGGTTCCACTGCCAGGGGAGGGCGAGGGTCGAGCCGTTCGGCTCGATCTCGGCAGCCGTCGGGCGCTCGAGGGTGGGAGCGGCGCCGACGAGCGAGACGTCGTCGAGCAGGTACTCGGTGCTCGAGGACGCCGGCTGCGGGTTGCCCCACGGCGTCTCGACGGCGAACTTCACGCTGCCGACGTTCGCGGTCTCGGGCACCGTGTAGGTCCCCGTGATCGTCGTCCACTGCCCCTGCGCGACGGCGGCGGAGGCCATCGTCACGGGTCCGGCGCCGAAGTCGGCGCAGAGGTTGAAGCGGACCGACGCGGGGCCGGTCGTGTACTTCACCTTCGCGGACACGGTGTACGTCACGCCGCGCTGGAGCGTGTTCGCGAGCACCTGGCTCGGGCCGGAGCCGTTGAGCGTGCGGGTGCCCACGCGGAGCGCGGCGGTGCCGGACGCCGGGTCGGTCGTGTCGGCCGACAGCGTCGCGCCGAACTGGCCGGCCCACGACGCCGTCCCCGACTCCGCTCCCGGATTCTGCAGCAGCTGCACGCCGAGCAGCGACGCGTCGTAGGAGGGCGCGGGCGGGATCGTCCACGACTCGTCCTGGTAGGCCTTCGCCGGGGCGTCGTTGTCGAAGTCGTCCGAGACGACGATGCTCTTCTGCCGCTCGAACAGCTCCTCCTCGGGGCTGAGGCGGATCGGCTTCGGGAAGCTCCCGCCCACCGGCACCGAGCCGTTCGTCCCGAACGTCGGCCAGCCGTCCTTCCACGTCGCCGGGATGAGCCCGGGGATGCGGCCGGTCGGGAAGCTGTCGCGGAAGAACATGCCGTGCCAGGCGGTCGAGCCGTCCTCCTTCGCGATCGGCACGAGGCTCCCCTGGGCGAACCCGCTGGAGTTCAGCACGCCCTTGCCCTCGTAGGGGTTGCTGCCGTCGGCGGTCGCGTAGCGGCCCAGCAGCTCGGAGGAGCGGAACAGCGCCACCTGGCGGCCCTGGCCCGAGGGCCAGGTGATGATGACGATGTAGTACTGCCCGTCGATGTACTGCACCTGCGCGCCCTCGAACAGGCCGCCGAGGTAGCCGGCCCCCGGGTAGTCGGAGGTGCGGAGGATGTTCGGGTACTCGGCGACGACGGTCGTCAGGTCCTCGCTCAGCTTCACGGCGCTGGTGGATCCGGAGCCGTAGAAGATGTACGGCGTGCCGCCGTCCGCGTCGTCGAAGAAGAGCGACGGGTCGTGGAAAGCGCGGCCGAGGGCCGTGCGGGTCCAGGCTCCGTCCTCGATGTCGTCGGTCGAGTAGAGGTAGGAGCCGCCGAGGTTGTTGGTGTTGAAGACCGCGTAGTAGCGGCCGTCGTGGTACCTCAGCGACGAGGCCCACTGGCCGTTGCCGTAGGAGTTCTGCCCGTTGCGGAGCGAGAAGCGGTCGCCGATCTCGAGCCGGTCGAAGACGTAGTTGACGATCTCCCAGTTGACGAGGTCGTAGGACTTCATGATCGGAGCACCCGGGCTCAGGTGCATCGTGGTGCTGATCATGTAGTAGATGTCGCGGCCCTCGTCGTTCTCGGACGCGGGCACGCGCTCGACGCTGACGTCGGGCACGTCGGCGTTCAGCAGCGGCACGGAGTAGGTGCCGTCGCCGCGGTCCGTCGACGTGTACGAGGCCTTCGGCGACCACGCGCCGGCCGCGGTCGCCGGAGCTGCACCGGAGGCGAGCAGGCCCGCCGCGAGGAGGGCGCCGATCGCCGTGGAGGCGACTGCGCGCATCGGGGTCATTCGAACAGCGACAGCGTCAGGACGGAGGAGTAGTCGCCGGGGGCGACGTCGGCCTCGGTCTTCAGGGTGAGGCCCGCGGACACGGTCCAGGACCCGTCCGTCGCGGTCTCCTGCGAGTCGAGCGACAGCGCCAGCAGCTCCTGGTCGAACAGGCCCACGGCGTCGGCGCCCTCGTCGAGGATCGTGTCGACCGGGTCGCCCTCGGACACGAGGCCCGACTCGCCGCCGTCCACGAGGACCGGCGTCCAGCCGAGGTGGTCGGAGGAGATGTCCTCCTGGTCCGCGTCGCCGGTGAAGGCGCTCGCCGAGCCGAGGACGTACCACCCGGCTCCGTCCGGGATCTCGTCGACGGTCCGGGTGTCCGTCACGGTCACGTCGGGCAGCTGCCCGGTGAAGGCGCGCACCGTCGGGGTGGAGCCCTCCTCGGCGAGCGTGGCGGAGGTGCCGTCGATCGACATCGAGAGGGCGCCGGGCTGCTCCAGCTCCTCGATGCTGACGTTCACGTCGACGTCGTCGGAGCCGTACTCGGTGTCGGCGGCCGCGGCCGCGGCGGCGACGCCGGACAGGAGCAGGCAGCCGGCGAGAGCGGCGCCCGAGCGGACGAGCCAGAGGGGTCGGGGGGTGCGTCGCGTGGACATGGTGTTCCTCACTCGATCGGCATCGTCGCCGATCAGGTCGAGCGCCGGACGGCGCGGAGTGGTGGCGCGGCTCGAGGCCGCGAGAGGACGGAGCACGGCGCAGCCCGAGGGGCGTTCGGCCGCGCCTGGTGCGCAGGACGCGCGGAGAGTGGCGGACGGCTCGTGCGCGGCGGCTTCCACAGCGTGGCCACGCGAGCTCCAGCTCTCGACCCCCTCAGCACTGAGGGGAGAAAGGCTGCTCGACACTTGTCGCTCTCGACTGCTGAGCTTTCCCTCAGCTAGTCTTGCGGGCAATGTTACCGGGAACATACCCGATTGCAAGGACGTGTTCTCAACCGACCGGAGCAGCGCAGCGAGGCGATCACCGCGTTCCGCCGCGGCCGGGCGGGGACGGCGGGAGGGGACGAGGATGTCCGCAGGGGCGGCGACGGCGGAGGCCGAGCACGAGGCTCTGACGACGGAGTGCGCGGAGCGCTCGGGCGTCATCGGCGTGCTCCTGGGCGACTTCGAGCCGTTCGGCACGGAGGTGCTGCAGGGAGTGGCGACGGCGCTCCGGGGGACCCGGTTCGACCTCCTCGCCGGCAGCGGGGCGAGCCGCCCGGGCAGGGCGGGCTGGGAGCAGGAGTCCCTGCGGCGCTTCACCGAGGCGCACGTATCGGGAGCGATCCTGGTGACGCCCTCCGGCGTGATCCCCTCGTCGGACCTGCCGCTCGTGGTCGTGGATCCGCTGACCGCGCAGACCGAGCTGCACTCGGTCGCGACCGACGACTTCGGCGGCGCGCAGCTGGCGACGAGCCACCTGATCGGGCTCGGCCACCGCCGCATCGGCTTCGTCGCGGGCCGCCCCGACCTGGAGTCGTCGCACCGGCGCGGCGCGGGGTACCAGCGGGCGCTCGCAGACGCCGGCCTCCCCTACGACCCCGCGCTCGTGCGGGTCGGCCACTACCGGCACGACCCCTCCCTCGTCGCCGCCCACGAGCTGCTGCTGCTGCCCGATCGGCCGACGGCGGTCTTCGCCGCGAACGACGCCTCCGCCATCGCCGTGATCGAGGCGGCCCGGGCGCTGGGCCTCTCGGTGCCCGGGCAGCTGTCGGTCGTGGGTTACGACGACGTGCCCGACGCCTCCCGGGTGGTCCCCGCGCTCACGACGGTGAGGCAGCCGCTGCACCGCGTGGGGCGCGCGGCCGCCCGGGCTCTCCTGACCCTGATCGACGGCGGGAGCGTGGCCGAGCCGCACATGCGGCTGCGCAACAAGCTCGTGCTCCGCGGGTCGACGGCGCCGCCCGCCGACGGCCCGGAGTCGGGCTGACTCCTCCCCCTCCCCCAGCCGGCGGGAATACGCTCGGCGCATGAACCAGCAGCGCACTCCGGTCACGGTCACGGTCACGGGAGCGGGGGGCGCCATCGGCTACGCGCTCCTGTTCCGCATCGCCTCGGGTCAGCTCCTCGGGCCGGACGTCCCCGTCCGCCTGAACCTGCTCGAGATCCCCTCCGGCCTCCGCGCGGCCGCGGGCACGGCGCTCGAGCTGCAGGACGGCGCCTTCCCCCTCCTCCGCGGGATCGAGGCGACGGACGACGCGGCCGCCGCGTTCGACGGCGCGAGCGTCGCCCTCCTCGTGGGCGCCCGGCCGCGCAGCGCGGGCATGGAGCGCGCCGACCTGCTCGCCGCGAACGCGGGGATCTTCGGACCCCAGGGTGCCGCGCTGAACGCGCACGCCGCCTCCGACATCCGCGTGCTGGTCGTCGGCAACCCGGCCAACACCAACGCCTGGATCGCGCGGCGCAGCGCTCCGGACATCCCCGCCGGCCGCTTCACCGCGATGACGCGCCTCGACCACAACCGGGCGCTCGCGCAGCTCGCCGCGAAGCTCGACGCCCCCGTCGACGCGATCGAGGGCGTCGCGATCTGGGGCAACCACTCCGCCTCGCAGTACCCCGACGCGACGCACGCCACCGTCGGCGGGCGGCCGGTGCCCGAGCTGGTCGACCCCGAGTGGCTGCACACGGAGTTCGAGCCTCGCGTCGCCAAGCGCGGCGCCGAGATCATCGAGGTCCGGGGGGCCTCCTCGGCCGCGTCCGCCGCCTCCGCCGCGATCGACCACGTGCGGGACTGGGTCGACGGCACGTCCTGGACCTCGGCCGCCGTCGAGTCGGACGGCTCCTACGGGGTGGAGGAGGGGCTGATCTCCTCGTTCCCGGTCCGCTCCGTCGACGGCGAGTGGCGGATCGTCGAGGGGCTCGAGATCGACGCGCACTCCCGCGCGCGGATCGACGAGTCCGTGCTCGAGCTGCGCGCCGAGCGCGACCAGGCGCTGGCGTTCCTCGCGTCCTGACGCGCCCCTGCCCGTCCCCTCCCCGCGAGATGCCACCTGTGATTGCGACACGCCGGGGGCGACCGCCACAGGTGGCATCTCGCGGAGGGGGTCAGCGGCGCTTCTCCGGAGTGGGGAGGGTGCCGGAGGCCCGGGCGGCCTCGTACCAGGCGTGCGCCTCCTCCTGGCGCTCCGCCTCCGCGCCGGTCGCGATCGCCGCGCGCACGTGCTCGGGCCCGTAGCCGAACGCCGCGACCAGGTCGGCGGCGTGCGGGCGGATGCGGGCGAGCAGGCGGTCGATGTACGACGTCACCGCGACCGCGCGCTGCGACGACAGGCGCCCGTGGATGAGGTACCAGTCGAGGTGCTTCTCGATCAGGCCCAGGCCGAACAGATCGCGGAGCCACGTGAGGACGGTGCGCGTGCCCGCGTCCTCGACGCCGGCGAGGGCCTCCGTGAACGCCTCCCACTGCAGCAGCTCGGTGTGCGCGCGGGCCGCCTCGATCAGCTCGCTCTGGTGCGCGTTGAACAGGCGGGCCGCTTCGTCCGCGGGCAGCTTCGACGCCGGACGCAGCCGTGAGGCGATCCCCGCGACCATGCTCTCGACGCGGCTGGTGAGCAGCTCGCGCTGGTCCTCCCGCAGCTGGCCGACCGATCGGGCCGTCGATCCGCGGTCGGCGACAACCTGGGCCAGACGGCGCAGACCGGAGTTGTCGACGGTCGCCCCCGCGACCTGCGAGGCGGCGTACCGCGCCAGCTCCGCGGGCTGGGCGCCCTTGAAGCGGCGTCCGACGTCGGTCAGCAGGCGCTTGGCGACCAGCTGGAGGAGCACGGTGTTGTCGCCCTCGAAGGTCGCGTAGACGTCGAGGTCGGCGCGCAGCTGCGTCAGCCGGTTCTCCGCGAGGAAGCCCGCGCCTCCGCAGGCCTCGCGCGCCTCCTGCAGCGTGTCGAGAGCGTGCCAGGTCGAGAGCGCCTTCAGCCCGGCGGCGAGGGTCTCGAGGTCCTGCCGCGACTGCTCGGTGTCGTTCGCGCCGGAGAAGACCTCGTCGAACGCCCTCAGCAGCTTCTCGTGCGCGAAGGCGGCGGCGTAGGTGGTGGCCAGGCGCGGCAGGAGGCGGCGCTGGTGCCGCTGGTAGTCGAGCAGCACCTCCTCCCGCTCACCGCCGCCGGTGAACTGGCGGCGCTGGTCGCCGTAAGTGACGGCGACCGTCAGCGCGATCTTCGCCGCGGCGACCGAGGCTCCGTCGAGCGAGACGCGGCCCTGCACGAGCGTGCCGAGCATGGTGAAGAAGCGGCGGCCCGGGCTCGCGATCGGCGAGGAGTAGGTGCCGTCGGCGGCGACGTCGCCGTAGCGGTTCAGCAGGTTCTCGCGCGGGACGCGGACGCCGTCGAAGTGGAGGCGGCCGTTGTCGATCCCGTTCAGACCGCCCTTGAGCCCGTCGTCCTCGCCGCCGACACCGGGCAGGAACGCGCCCTGCTCGTCGCGGATCGGGACGAAGAAGGCGTGGACCCCGTGGTTCACGCCCCGGGTGACCAGCTGCGCGAAGACGACCGCCGCGCGCCCGTCCACCGCGGCGTTGCCGAGGTAGTCCTTCCAGGCCGCACGGAACGGGGTCCTCAGCACGAACTCGCCGTCCTCGTAGGTGGCGGTCGTGGCGATCGATGCGACGTCGGAGCCGTGCCCGGTCTCGGTCATCGCGAAGGCGCCCGGGATCTCGAGGCTCATGATCCCCGGCAGCCACTTCTCGTGGTGCGGGCGGGTGCCCAGGTGCAGGACCGCGGCGCCGAAGAGCCCCCACTGCACGCCGGACTTGATCTGCAGGGAGGGATCGGCGGTGACCAGCTCCTCGAAGCCGGCGATGTTCCCGCCGTGGTCGGCCTCCCCGCCGAGGTCGACCGGGAAGGCGCGGTGCACGCCGCCCTCGGCGGCGAGCACGCGCATCTGCTCCGAGACGCGGAGGCGGTGCTCCTTCATCGGGAGGCCGTCGGTGCGGTGCAGCTCGGGGCGGGCGGTCAGGGCGCGGCTGGCGAGGCGCTGCTCGCGCCAGGCGCCGAGCAGGGTCTCCCCGAGGGCGGCGACGTCGACGGCGGGGGCGCCGTCCTCGTCCAGGCGCGCGTCGACCTCGGAGCCGAGGGAGTCGACCGGCGGCGTGGGCGCGATGGGGCCCGAGCCGGAGCGCCGGGCCCGCGTGCGTCCGGTGGCCGCCCGATCGGCGGCGTCGGCGGCGGAGCGGGGGTGGGGAGCGGTGCTGACCATGGTGTTCGTGTCCCTTCGACCGTCTGCGGTTCGGGCCGCTCCCGGTGCGTCGTGCGCCGGCGGGTGCGGCAGCGGAGGCGGTCCTCGCACGGTAGGACGCGCGGCGGCGCGGCGGAAACGTTCCGTCGCCCGGGCACAAACGGCGCCGGGTGGAGGCGGAAGCGCGTTGTCGGAACCGACCAGGCGGAGGCGGGGCGCGCGGAGGTTCCGGGCGGCGGCGTGCGGAGCGGAGGAGGGTGCGGCTCGGTGCGGAGGAAGGGGCGCCTCCGCGGGCACCGCATCGCTAGTCTCTCGTCATGAGTGAGCCGCCACTGCCTCCCCCTCCGCCGGCCCGGCCTCCGGTGCCCGCGTCGCCCACGGCCGGCCCCCCAGCTCCTGTCGGTGCGGCGGCCTCAGGAACGGCGGGAGCGTCGGGTACCCGGGTACCGGGCTCCGGGACGCCGGATGCGCCGGGCACGGCGGCCCCGACCCGGCCCCCCGCCCGCGTGTGGGACGTGGTGCTGACGATCGTCCTGATCCTCGTCGCCTCCGCGGTGACGCTGCTTCTGTCGTTCTTCGGGCTGTTCTTCGCGATGGCCAGCGACTCGTGCGGCGGATCGAGCGCCTGCGACATCGGCCTGATCGAGGGCGGGATGGTCCTCGCTGCGGGAGGAGTGTGGGTGCCGTTCCTCGCGGCAGTCGTCGTCTCGATCGTGCTGCTGGTGCGCCGCCGGCTGGCGTTCTGGGTACCGGTCGCGGGTCTGGCGGTCTCGTTCGGCTGCACGCTGATCGGCGGGTGGATGGCGTCGACGGGCGCCGCCGGCTGAGGACGATCCCGCTCGCCGCCGACGAAGGGCGGACGCCCGCCACGGCCGACAGCGCGGCGGCCGTGTCTCAGGACCGGATCAGTAGCTGTCCCAGCCGGGTTCCCAGTCGGGCTCGTCCGGCGGCACCCAGTCGTCCTCCGGCGGCTGAGCGGCGGACACCGGCGGACCGGACGACTCGCGGCCGAACGAGGGCTTCGCTCCTCCCGAGCGGGAGGACCCGCCACGGGCGGCCGGCGCACGGCGCGGAGCGGGAGCCTCTTCACCGGGTTCCGGGACGGCGATCTCGGGGCTCTCCCCCGCGACGACGGCGAGCACGGCCTCTCCGTAGGTGAGCAGCTTCTTCTGGCCGACGCCGCCGATGATGCTGAGCGCGTCCATCGTCGCCGGCTCGGCCGTCGCGATCTCGCGGAGGGTCGCGTCGTTGAAGACGATGTAGGCCGGGACCGCCTGCGCGCGGGCCTGCGCGGCGCGCCACTCCCGGAGCCGCTCGAACAGCGGCTGAGCCTCACCCGACAGCTCGGCGACGGTGGACCGCCCGGAGCGGGAGGATCCGCTGGAGCGGGCCGGCTTCTCCGGCTCCTGCCGCAGCTCGACCTTGCGCTCGCCGCTGAGGACGGAGCCGGACGCGGGCGTGAGCACGAGCGTGCCGAAGCCGTCGTCGTTCACGCCGAGGAGGCCCTGCGCGAGGAGCTGGCGGGCGACTCCGCGCCACTGGGTGTCGCTGAGATCGGCGCCGATGCCCCAGGTGGCCAGGCCGTCGTGCTGGTGCTGGGTGGTGCGCGGCGTGGTCTTGCCGCGGAGGACGTCGATGATGTGCCCGGCGCCGAACTGCTGGTTGCGCTCGCGCTTGAGGCGGACGACCGTCGACAGGAACTTCTGCGCCGCGACGGTGCCGTCCCAGGAGGCGGGCGGCTCGAGGCAGGTGTCGCAGTTGCCGCAGGCCGTGCTCTCCTGGCCGAAGTAGGCGAGCAGGTTCACCCGGCGGCACTGGACCGTCTCGGAGAGCGCGAGCATCGCGTCGAGGTGCGCGGACATCCGCCGACGGTGCGCCAGGTCTCCCGGCGACTCGTCGATCCACCGGCGCTGCTGCCCCACGTCCTGCAGGCCGTAGGCGAGCCAGGCGGTGGAGGGCAGTCCGTCGCGGCCGGCGCGACCCGTCTCCTGGTAGTAGCCCTCGACCGACTTGGGCAGGTCGATGTGCGCGACGAACCGCACGTCCGGCTTGTCGATCCCCATGCCGAAGGCGATCGTCGCGCAGACGATGACGCCCTCCTCGCGGAGGAACCGCGACTGGGCGGCGGCGCGCACCCGCGAGTCGAGGCCCGCGTGGTACGCGACGGCGTCGAAGCCCGCCGAGCGCAGCGCCTCGGCCGTCGCCTCGACGCTCTTGCGCGAGAGGGCGTAGACGATGCCCGCGTCGTGCGCGTGCTCGCGCCGCAGGAAGTCGATCAGCTGCTTGCGCGGCTCGACCTTGTTGACGATCCGGTACTGGATGTTCGGGCGGTCGAAGCTCGAGACGAAGTGGCGGGCCGCGCCGAGGTGCAGGCGCGAGGTGATCTCGCGGTGGGTCGCCTCGGTGGCGGTCGCGGTGAGGGCGATGCGCGGGACGTCGGGCCAGCGCTCGGCGAGCTCGCCCAGTGCGAGGTAGTCGGGGCGGAAGTCGTGGCCCCACTGGCTGACGCAGTGGGCCTCGTCGATGGCGAAGAGGGCGATCCGGCCCCGGGCGAGGAACTGCTTCATGCCCTCGCTGCCCAGGCGCTCCGGGGCGACGTAGAGCAGGTCGAGCTCGCCGTCGAGGTAGGCGCGCTCGACGCGGCCGCGCTCGCCCGCGTCCTGGGTGGAGTTGAGGAACTCGGCGCGGACGCCGTTCGCGCGGAGGGCGTCGACCTGGTCCTGCATCAGTGCGATGAGCGGGGACACGACCACGCCGGTGCCGGGCCGCACGATGGCGGGGATCTGGTAGCAGAGGGACTTGCCGCCGCCGGTGGGCATCAGGACGACGGCGTCGCCGCCTCCGATGACCTGCTCGACGATGGCCTGCTGCTCGCCGCGGAACGAGCCGTAGCCGAAGACCTTCTCGAGGATCGCCTGCGCCTCGGAGGATCCGGATCCCGGGGCGCCGCTCGCCGCGTCGCTCCGGACGCCGCCGCGGGACTCCGCCGAGGGGTCGGCGAGCGGCGGGGCGGGGAGGGCTGTCGCGGTGGGCTCTGTCACCCGGGGAACTCTACCCGCCGCCTCCGACGCGGCCCCGGGGGTCCGCGGAACGGTGGAGAAGGGCTGGAGGGAGGGGGCTGGGGAGGCTGCTGCAGGGAACGTCGGGCGCTTCTGCGGCGTCCGGCTCAGAGGTCGGTGAGGGTGCGCGAGTCGCCGTCCCAGAAGCGGACGCCCGCGAGGCCGACGGTGAACGGCTCGCCGAGGAGGGGGACGGCGTCGCCGAGCTGCTCGGCGCGGAGGCGGCGCGAGACGCTGATGTGCGGCGTCCAGGCGCTCGGCAGCGAGGTGTCGACGCCGCCCGGAACGAGGCGCGTGGCGCGGTCGTGCAGAGCGTCGAGGGCGGGCGAGCGGACCACTCCCCAGGCGAGGACGAAGCGCCCGGCGTGCGGGAAGAGGAGGACGGCGCCCAGGTCGGCCGTCGCCGGCAGCGGACCGAGCGCGCCCGGCTCCGGGGCGGTCAGCTCGGGCCCGGCGACCAGGGTGAGGTGCGGGCGGTTGCTGGCCGACGTGTGCAGCGCGAGGCTCGGGATGCCGGCCGCCTCGAGCGCCTCCCACTGGCTGCGGACGCGAGCCTCCGACTCCGGATCGAGGAGGACTTCGAGGCTGCGCATGTCCACATTCTGCCGCGGCTCCTGTGTGAGGCCCTTCGCGGGTGCGCGCCCACTCGCGGGCGCGCGCTCCTCGCCCACTCCCGCGAGTGTGCAGAAGTCGTCGCCCTCGCGAGTGCGCAGGAGTTGTCGCACTCGCGCTCGACTACGACAACTCTCGGAGACTCGACGAGCAGCCACTCGGGCGCCCCCGCGAGTGTGCAGAAGTCGTCGCACTCGCGCTCGACTACGACAACTCTCGGAGACTCGACGAGCAGCCACCGGGNNNNGCGACTCGACGAGCAGCCACTCGGGCGCCCCCGCGAGTGTGCAGAAGTCGTCGCACTCGCGCTCGACTACGACAACTCTCGGAGACTCGACGAGCAGCCACTCGGGCGCCCCCGCGAGTGTGCAGAAGTCGTCGCACTCGCGCTCGACTACGACAACTCTCGGAGACTCGACGAGCAGCCACCCGGGTGCTCCCGCGAGTGCGCAGGAGTTGTCGCACTCGCGCTCGAGTGCGACGACTTTCGAGTACTCGCGGGGGGCAGGGGCGGGGAGCGGAGAGCGGGCGAGCACCGCCGGCCCGCTCCCCGCTCCCGCGTCCGCGTCAGCCGATCGTCACGAGGGCGGCGAACAGCTCGGGCGCTCGGCGGTCGACGATCCGGCCGCCGACGCGGATGCCGACCAGCGCGAAGACGGTGCCCAGCACGAGGGCGGCCGCCAGTCCGATCAGGCCGAAGGCCGGGTCCCCGCCGATGAGCGAGATCGCGCCGAGGACGATCGACGGGAGCGCCAGCAGGCCGGTCGCGGCCATGCTCCCCAGCATCACGACGCTCGAGATCATCCCGGAGCCCGGCGGCGTCTTCAGCGGGCTGTCCCCCGGCCCGGGCACGGGGTACACGACGAGCGACGAGGCGACGCTCGACACTCCGAACCCGCTGAGCACGAGGGCCAGCGCCATGCCCAGCACGGCCGGGATCGCGTCGGCGCGTCCCGCGTACAGCGCGGTGCCCACCGCCACGACGACCACGGCCGGGATGCCGATGATCGCGGCGGCGATGACGCGACCGGCGCGGTCGGCCGACCCCGTCACTCCGGAGCTCACGTGCGCCGCCCAGGCGGTGCCGTCGTACGACACGTCGGCGCAGAGGGTCACGCCGAAGATCAGACCGACGAGCACGGCCGAGAGCAGCACGAAGGTATCGCCGCCGCTGCCGATCGCGGAGTAGAAGACCGCGAGGACGACGACGGCGGGGATGACGAGGAGCCCCCGGCTGTAGCGCGGGTCGCGCCACCAGTAGCCGAGGGCGCGCGCGGCGACGGCGCCGGTCGGGGTGCCGGGGAAGCGCCCGAACAGGCCCAGGCCCGCGGATCCGGAAGCGGAGTGCGCGCCGGACGCGGCGGGCTCCGCGAGCGCGTGCCGCAGCGCCCGGGCCCACGCCCAGACGAGGACGGCCAGCGTCGCGATCCCGATCAGCAGGCGCGCGATCGCCGCCACCCCGTCGCCCGCGACGACGGATCCCGGGACCGCCCAGATCGCGCCGAGCGGCGACCAGCCGAGGGCGCCCGCGATCACGGGCAGGACGTCCAGGCCGTCGCGGATCACGGTGGTCAGGCCGACGAAGAGCGGTCCGAGCAGGATGACGACGACGAGCACGACGCCGCCGATCACCTCGCGGTAGCGGCGGCTCGAGCCCAGGCCCGTGGTGAGCGCGCCGATCAGGCGGGACGCGACCACGCAGGTCGCGACGCCGATCACCGCGGCGACGAGGCCGGGCAGGACGCCGATGGGCCGGCTCCACCAGGTCGGGGCGGAGGCGAGCGCGCCGAGCGAGGTCACCACGCCGGGGGTGCCCGCGAGGCCCGCGGCGGCGAGCCCGAGGAGGAGGGTCCGCAGCGGGATCGGGAACGTCGCGAGGGTGGGCAGGTCGAGGCTCTGATCGGAGCCGGACAGGAAGATCGGCCCAAGCACCCAGCCGAGGATCAGAGCGGAGCCGCCGAGCACGATCGCCACGTTCGCGAACGCCGGGTCCGTGCCTCCGAGCGCGACCAGCCCGGCCGCGACCAGGCCGAGCACCGCGATCGCGTAGAGGCCGCCGAGGATCACGCCGATCAGCTGCCACACGTTCCGCGTCAGCGAGTTGCGGAGCAGGAGCAGCCGCAGCCTCAGGAGATGCGCAACCATGCCGGGCCCTCCTGGTGGGTGCGGCCGCCGACCAGCTCGACGAAGCGCTCCTCGAGGCTGGAGCCGGCGCGGACCTCCTCGAGGGTGCCGGAGGCGAGCACGCGGCCGTCGGCGATGACCGCGACCCGGTCGCACATCCGCTCGACGAGGTCCATGGAGTGCGACGAGACGATGACCGTGCCGCCCGACGCGACGAAGCCGGTGAGGATGTCGCGGATGTTCGCCGCCGAGACCGGGTCGACCGACTCGAACGGCTCGTCGAGCACCAGGAGGCGCGGGGCGCGCACGAGCGCGCAGGCGAGCGCGATCTTCTTGGTCATGCCCGCGGAGTAGTCCACGACGAGGGTGCGGTCGGCCGGGTCGAGGCCGAGCAGGGCGAGGAGGTCGTCGGTCCGCTCGACGACGACGGAGCGCCCGAGCCCGCAGAGCAGGCCGTAGTAGGTGACGAGCTGGAGACCGGTGAGGCGGTCGAACAGCTTGACCCCGTCGGCGAGGACGCCGATCAGCCGCTTCGCCTCGAGGGTGTCCTTCCAGACGTCGACCTCGTGGATCGTGACGACGCCGCTGTCGGGGCGGAGCAGGGCCGTGGCCATCGAGAGGGTCGTCGTCTTGCCCGCGCCGTTGGGGCCCACGAGCCCGAAGAAGGAGCCGGCGGGGACGTCGAGATCGATGTCCTTCACGGCCTCCTTGTCGCCGAAGCGCTTGCGGAGGCCGCGGATCCGCAGGGCGACCTCGCCGTGGCGGCCGGAGGCCTCGGGGGCGGCCCACGCGGGAGTCGCGGAGTCGGTGCGCTCGGAGTCGGAGTGCTCGGCAGCGGTGCCGTCCGCGGCGGTGCGCGCGGCGGCGGAGCTCTCGGTGTCCGTGCCGTCCTGGGGAATGCCGGGGGGCGTCGTCCCGTCCATGTGTGTCCCTTCCGGGCCGCGGTGGGCGGCCGCTCGACCACCCTAGGCAGGCGCTGCGGCCGGGGCATCCGTCCAGCGGTGGAGTCGCGCGGAACGCGCCGGCGCGACCCGGCAGCTCGGCGGGGCGGCGCGGAACGGGGCGGGATCAGTGCCGCACCGCAAGCTCGGCAGCCCGGCGGGGCGGAGCAGGATCTTCGCGGCACAGCGGCGCCGATGGTCCGGCGAGGCGGAGCGGGATCTTCGCGCCGCAGCGGCCCCGGCGGTCCGACAGGGCGGGGCGGGAGCACGGCCGCCTACGCTGGCCCCATGCCCACGCTCCTCCTCGTCCGGCACGGACGCACCACCGCGAACACCGCGGGGATCCTCGCCGGACGCACCGCCGGAGTGCGGCTCGACGACGTCGGACGGGCGCAGGCGGCGCGCACCGGGGAGCGGCTCGCAGCGGTCGAGCTCGCGACCGTGGTGTCGAGCCCGCTCGAGCGGTGCCGGCAGACCACCCGCTTCGTCCTCGAGCGGCAGACCGGATCGCCGGCGACCGTGATCGACAAGGGCATCACCGAGTGCGACTACGGCGACTGGTCGGGTCGCTCGCTGCGGGATCTCGCGACGGAGCCGCTCTGGGCGACGGTGCAGAACCAGCCCTCCGCGGTGGTCTTCCCCGGCGGCGAGGGGATGCTCGCGATGCAGGCCCGGGCCGTGTCGGCGATCCGCCGGCACGACGCGGCGGTGGCGGAGGAGCACGGGGCCGGCGCGGTGTGGGCGGCGGTGAGCCACGGCGACACGATCAAGGCGATCCTCGCGGACGCGCTCGGCATGCACCTCGACCTGTTCCAGAGGCTCAGCGTCGGACCGGCGTCGGTGTCGATCATCCGCTACGGCGCGGGGCGGCCCGAGGTCGTCGCGATGAACACGGACGCCGGTCCGACGCTGAGCCTCTGGAACAGGTCGAGGTGCATGCCGAGCGCGTCCGCGAGGATCGCCTTGATCGTGTCGCCGTGGCTCACCGCCGCCCACACCGCGCCGGCCCCGTGCTCCTCCGCCACCGCCGCGTCGTGCCGGCGGATCGCCGACACGGCCCGGGCCTGCATCGCGAGCATCCCCTCGCCGCCGGGGAAGACCACCGCGGAGGGCTGGTTCTGCACCGTCGCCCAGAGCGGCTCCGTCGCGAGATCCCGCAGCGAGCGACCCGACCAGTCGCCGTAGTCGCACTCGGTGATGCCCTTGTCGATCACGGTCGCCGGCGATCCGGTCTGCCGCTCGAGGACGAAGCGGGTGGTCTGCCGGCACCGCTCGAGCGGGCTCGACACCACGGTCGCGAGCTCGACCGCTGCGAGCCGCTCCCCGGTGCGCGCCGCCTGCGCCCGTCCGACGTCGTCGAGCCGCACTCCGGCGGTGCGTCCGGCGAGGATCCCCGCGGTGTTCGCGGTGGTGCGTCCGTGCCGGACGAGGAGGAGCGTGGGCATGGGGCCAGCGTAGGCGGCCGTGCTCCCGCCCCGCCCTGTCGGACCGCCGGGGCCGCTGCGGCGCGAAGATCCCGCTCCGCCTCGCCGGACCATCGGCGCCGCTGTGCCGCGAAGATCCTGCTCCGCCCCGCCGGGCTGCCGAGCTTGCGGTGCGGCACTGATCCCGCCCCGTTCCGCGCCGCCCCGCCGAGCTGCCGGGTCGCGCCGGCGCGTTCCGCGCGACTCCACCGCTGGACGGATGCCCCGGCCGCAGCGCCTGCCTAGGGTGGTCGAGCGGCCGCCCACCGCGGCCCGGAAGGGACACACATGGACGGGACGACGCCCCCCGGCATTCCCCAGGACGGCACGGACACCGAGAGCTCCGCCGCCGCGCGCACCGCCGCGGACGGCACCGCTGCCGAGCACTCCGACTCCGAGCGCACCGACTCCGCGACTCCCGCGTGGGCCGCCCCCGAGGCCTCCGGCCGCCACGGCGAGGTCGCCCTGCGGATCCGCGGCCTCCGCAAGCGCTTCGGCGACAAGGAGGCCGTGAAGGACATCGATCTCGACGTCCCCGCCGGCTCCTTCTTCGGGCTCGTGGGCCCCAACGGCGCGGGCAAGACGACGACCCTCTCGATGGCCACGGCCCTGCTCCGCCCCGACAGCGGCGTCGTCACGATCCACGAGGTCGACGTCTGGAAGGACACCCTCGAGGCGAAGCGGCTGATCGGCGTCCTCGCCGACGGGGTCAAGCTGTTCGACCGCCTCACCGGTCTCCAGCTCGTCACCTACTACGGCCTGCTCTGCGGGCTCGGGCGCTCCGTCGTCGTCGAGCGGACCGACGACCTCCTCGCCCTGCTCGGCCTCGACCCGGCCGACCGCACCCTCGTCGTGGACTACTCCGCGGGCATGACCAAGAAGATCGCGCTCGCCTGCGCGCTCGTGCGCGCCCCGCGCCTCCTGGTGCTCGACGAGCCGTTCGAGTCGGTCGACCCGGTCTCGGCGGCGAACATCCGCGACATCCTCACCGGCTTCGTCGCGTCGGGCGGCACGGTCATCGTCTCGTCGCACTCCATGGACCTCGTCGAGCGGATGTGCGACCGGGTCGCGGTCATCGCCGACGGCCGCGTGCTCGCCTCCGGCACCCTCGAGGAGGTCCGCGCCGGCTCCAGCCTCGAGGAGCGCTTCGTCGAGCTGGTCGGCGGCCGCACCCACCAGGAGGGCCCGGCATGGTTGCGCATCTCCTGAGGCTGCGGCTGCTCCTGCTCCGCAACTCGCTGACGCGGAACGTGTGGCAGCTGATCGGCGTGATCCTCGGCGGCCTCTACGCGATCGCGGTGCTCGGCCTGGTCGCGGCCGGGCTGGTCGCGCTCGGAGGCACGGACCCGGCGTTCGCGAACGTGGCGATCGTGCTCGGCGGCTCCGCTCTGATCCTCGGCTGGGTGCTTGGGCCGATCTTCCTGTCCGGCTCCGATCAGAGCCTCGACCTGCCCACCCTCGCGACGTTCCCGATCCCGCTGCGGACCTTCCTCCTCGTGCTCGCCGCCGCGGGCCTCGCGGGCATCCCCGGCGTGGTGACCTCGCTCGGCGCGCTCGCCTCCGCCGCGGCCTGGTGGAGCCGGCCCATCGGCGTCCTGCCCGGCCTCGTCGCCGCGGTGATCGGCGTCGCGACCTGCGTGGTCGCGTCCCGCCTGATCGGCGCGCTCACCACGGGCCTGGGCTCGAGCCGCCGCTACCGCGAGGTGATCGGCGGCGTCGTGCTCGTCGTCGTCATCCTGCTCGGACCGCTCTTCGTCGGCCTGACCACCGTGATCCGCGACGGCCTGGACGTCCTGCCCGTGATCGCGGGCGCCCTCGGCTGGTCGCCGCTCGGCGCGATCTGGGCGGTCCCGGGATCCGTCGTCGCGGGCGACGGGGTGGCGGCGATCGCGCGCCTGCTGATCGGGATCGCGACGCTGGCCGTCCTCGTCTGGGCGTGGGCCCGGGCGCTGCGGCACGCGCTCGCGGAGCCCGCCGCGTCCGGCGCGCACTCCGCTTCCGGATCCGCGGGCCTGGGCCTGTTCGGGCGCTTCCCCGGCACCCCGACCGGCGCCGTCGCCGCGCGCGCCCTCGGCTACTGGTGGCGCGACCCGCGCTACAGCCGGGGGCTCCTCGTCATCCCCGCCGTCGTCGTCCTCGCGGTCTTCTACTCCGCGATCGGCAGCGGCGGCGATACCTTCGTGCTGCTCTCGGCCGTGCTCGTCGGTCTGATCTTCGGCGTGACCCTCTGCGCCGACGTGTCGTACGACGGCACCGCCTGGGCGGCGCACGTGAGCTCCGGAGTGACGGGGTCGGCCGACCGCGCCGGTCGCGTCATCGCCGCCGCGATCATCGGCATCCCGGCCGTGGTCGTCGTGGCGGTGGGCACCGCGCTGTACGCGGGACGCGCCGACGCGATCCCGGCCGTGCTGGGCATGGCGCTGGCCCTCGTGCTCAGCGGGTTCGGAGTGTCGAGCGTCGCCTCGTCGCTCGTCGTGTACCCCGTGCCCGGGCCGGGGGACAGCCCGCTGAAGACGCCGCCGGGCTCCGGGATGATCTCGAGCGTCGTGATGCTGGGGAGCATGGCCGCGACCGGCCTGCTGGCGCTCCCGTCGATCGTCCTCGGCGCGATCTCGCTCATCGGCGGGGACCCGGCCTTCGGCCTGATCGGACTGGCGGCCGCCCTCGTGCTGGGCACCGTCTTCGCGCTGGTCGGCATCCGCGTCGGCGGCCGGATCGTCGACCGCCGAGCGCCCGAGCTGTTCGCCGCCCTCGTGACGATCGGCTGACGCGGACGCGGGAGCGGGGAGCGGGCCGGCGGTGCTCGCCCGCTCTCCGCTCCCCGCCCCTGCCCCCCGCGAGTACTCGAAAGTCGTCGCACTCGAGCGCGAGTGCGACAACTCCTGCGCACTCGCGGGAGCACCCGGGTGGCTGCTCGTCGAGTCTCCGAGAGTTGTCGTAGTCGAGCGCGAGTGCGACGACTTCTGCACACTCGCGGGGGCGCCCGAGTGGCTGCTCGTCGAGTCTCCGAGAGTTGTCGTAGTCGAGCGCGAGTGCGACGACTTCTGCACACTCGCGGGGGCGCCCGAGTGGCTGCTCGTCGAGTCTCCGAGAGTTGTCGTAGTCGAGCGCGAGTGCGAC